>JBGSVR010000228.1:0-3529 GCA_041752855.1 Thermosynechococcaceae cyanobacterium | reverse complement strand
AGCATGAGCCTGTGGATTTTGATGAGCTAATTTTCTTGATTGATGCTGCTGTTTACGAAAGTATGCAAAGGCATCTGAGAGACACAGAAGTTCTGGTGTTTCGGGGTTCCTGGCAGGGTCAGGGCTATGAAGAAATTGCAGAAGCACATCACTATACGGCTCAGTATCTGCGTCAAGACGTAGGGCCTAAGCTATGGAAATTGCTGTCTCAAGTGATGGGAGAAAAGGTCAGCAAAACCAGTTTTCGGGCGGCACTAGAACGCTATGGCCGAAAACATTTAGAGCCAAAAAACCTAACCAAAGAAAAAACGTTTTGGGCTGAGTCAGAACCCGATCCTGTCGCAAAACAGCTTGAGAATTTAGGTGAAGCGGCATCGACTACCCAAGCTGATTGGGGAGATGTCATTGATAGCTCTGTGTTTTATGGGCGTACTGAAGAACTTCAAACCTTAGAGCAGTGGGTTGTGGGTGATCGCTGTCGTCTCATCTCGCTGTTAGGTATGGGCGGCATTGGTAAAACGACGCTCTCAGTGAAGCTCTCGGCACAGCTTCAGGGGCAGTTTGAGTTTGTGTTTTGGCGATCGCTGCGGAATGTGCCAGCCTTTGAAGACCTACTGGCTTCGCTCATTCATTTTTTGTCGCTACAGCAAGAATCTGCCCTGCCCGATAGCCTCGATGACCAGCTTGCGCGATTGCTGCACTACCTGCGACAGCATCGGTGCTTAGTGGTGCTAGACAACTGGGAATCTGTGTTGATGAGCGGTACTTCGGGAGCCTACAATGCTGGCTACGAAGGCTATGGTCAGCTTTTACGCTGCATTGCCGAAAGCCAGCACCAAAGCTGCGTCATTATCACCAGCCGAGAAAAACCGAAAGGACTTGCTCAGCGCGAAGGCAGCACATTGCCTGTGCGATCGCTTTCCCTTGAAGGTCTCGACCATATCGAGGCACAGGCGCTGTTTGCCGATAAAGGCTTAGTGGATATTGCCCCAGAAGCCTTAACTGAAATCTTGCAGCACTACGCAGGCAACCCGCTGGCGCTCAAGATTATTGCGTCTGCGGTACATGACCTGTTAGATGGCAACGTTGCCAACGCCATTCCCTACATGCGGCGGGGCGTACTTCAGTTTGACGATATTAACGACCTGCTGGCGCGGCACTTTAATCGACTCTCGGCAGCAGAGCGGCAGGTGATTTACTGGCTAGCGGTCAGTCGTGAGCCTGTCTCGATTTCCGATTTAGAGCTAGATATTGTGCAGGATAGCCTGCTCATGCCTGAAGTGATTCGCTCTTTACGGCATCGCAGCTTAATTGTGCAGCACGGTCGGCTGTTCTCTCTAGAGCCAGTGGTAATGGAGTACGTCACAAATCGCTTAGTGATGGGCGTGAGTGACGAAATCTTGAGCCAGCAGCAGGCGCTGCTCAAAACCTATGCACTCATTAAGGCACAGGCCAAAGACTATGTGAGACAGGCGCAAATTCAGTTTGTGCTGCGGCCTGTGCTGGCGCGGCTGCAAGATGTTTTAGAGAGCAAACCTCGCATTGAGCAATGCCTGAAAGACCTTTTGGCAAAAACCAGAACAGATGCGCCGCTGCAAGCAGGCTATGTGGGGGGCAATCTTCTCAATCTGCTGCGGGAGCTGGGGGCGAACTTTAGCGGCCTAGACTGCTCTTATCTCGCCATTTGGCAGGCGTATCTCGTGGATGCCAATTTAGCGCACGTCAACTTTGCCCATGCCGATTTGTCTCGGTCTTCGTTTACAGCGGTCTTAAGCGCGACGCTCTCTGTGGCGTTTAGCCCTGATGGGAAGCGCTTTGCCATGGGCAGCGCAGACGATAAGGTGCGCGTTTGGCAGGTGGATGGCTATAAAGAGGTGTTGACCTGCGAAGGGCACAGCAGTTGGGTCTGCGCGGTGGCCTTTAGCCCTGATGGTCAAACACTTGCCAGCGGCAGTTTTGATAAAACCGTGAAGCTCTGGAATTTGGCAACGGGGCAGTGCCTCAAAACCCTCTCTGGTCATGAGGGCTGGGTGTGGGCGATCGCCTTTAGCCCTGACGGGGCAACCCTCGTTAGCGGTGCAGATGACCATAGGGTAAAAGTGTGGGATATTGCCAGCAGCCAATGCCTGACCACGCTCAAAGGCCATGAAAGTACGGTGTGGTCTTTGGCCTACAGCCCCGATGGCAAAACGATCGCCAGCAGCTCCGCCGATAAAACCATTCGGCTGTGGAGCCTTGCGACAGGCACCGCCGTAGAACTGCTGCAAGGGCGCATTAATCGCGTGCGTTCCCTTGCCTTTAGCCCTGACGGCGCATTTTTAGCCACGGGGGGCATTGACTGCACTGTGGATATTTGGCAGGTAGAGACAGGGGAATGTCTGCGATCTCTCAAAGGACACCTTCAGCCCGTCGTCTGCGTTGCCTTTGCCCCCGCTCTTGCGAATGAAGACGCTAGCGAAGCGGCTTTACCCCTTTTAGCGACAGGGAGCCAAGACTGCACCATTCGTCTGTGGAATATTACCTCCGGTCAATGCGTCAAAACCCTTAAAGGCCATCCGAATGGGGTGTGGTCGGTGGCCTTTCACCCCAGCGGAAATCTTTTGGTCAGCGGCAGCAACGACAGCACCGTGAAGCTCTGGAACCCTCAAACCGGACAGTCTCTGCGAACCTTAAAGGGCTACAGCACAGGCATTAAATCTCTTGCCTTTAGCCCAGATGGGCAATCTCTCATCAGCAGTGGCGATAACAAAAAAATCAACCAATGGTCTTTAAGCTCTGGCGAATGTCTGCGATCGATAGAAGCCCATTCGAGCTGGATTTGGAGCGTTGTGTTTAGCCCCAATCGACCGCTTTTAGCCAGCAGCAGCAACGACAACACCATCAAACTCTGGCAAACCTCCACCTGGAAACCCATCAAAACCCTTCAAGGCCATCTCAGCCTCGTGTTTGCCGTGGACTTTAGCCCCGATGGGCGAATCCTTGCCAGCGCCAGCGACGATACCACCGTGCGGCTATGGGATGTCCAATCAGGAGAATGCCTCGGCATTTTGCCCCAAGGTGGACGGGTATGGACTGTCACGTTTAGCCCTGATGGCAAAACCCTAGCCTGCGGACATGGCGAGCGTCTCGTGAGCCTATGGGATGTTGCCTCCGGCACCTGTCTGCGCGTATTGACGGGGCACACCAGCTTAATTTTTAGCGCCAGCTTTAGCCCAGACGGAAAACTGCTCGTGAGCGGCAGCGATGATAAAACAATCCGGCTTTGGGATGTTGCGTCTGGTGACTGTCTGAAAACCCTAGAAGGACATTCAGGTTCGGTGTGGTCTGTGGTCTTTAGCCCCAAGGGAGATGCGATCGCCAGCGGCAGTAATGACGCAACCGTTAAGCTTGTTAGCGCTGATAAGGTCTGGTTACTACTCACTTAAACGTGGAAGGCTGGTAGGGTAATAACTAGAGGGATTTACACAGCATCTAGGAGGGTATTTATGGTACATCTTCGCGTCACGATTAGCCTGATTGACGAAGATTT
>JBGSVR010000227.1:0-7053 GCA_041752855.1 Thermosynechococcaceae cyanobacterium | reverse complement strand
AGTCGGCTTGGGAGCATCCTTAGCTTCACTGTGTCAGCAATTCTAAATCTCTTTGCCTTAGGGATGCCAATTTGGATTATCGACAAGGAGATTTTCAGCCTGAGCGATCGCAAGCAAACGGTCATCTGCGGTCAAAAAGTGGAACGAAGCACGGCTAGGCAGCTTAAGCAAAGCATTGCCTAAAAAATAGACATTCACCACTCACCTCGATCCTCAATCACCGTCTCTGACAATGGCTTGCCAGAAACTTTTATATTGCGGGTCATCTCTCGAAAGTCTGCTTCTGAAATAGAGACGACATTTTGAGAATGGCATGGTGGAATAATCCTACCCGAAGTGATCAGCGGTTGTAAAATATCGTCATTCGCAACATCAAGCTGGATCGGATTTTGAGGCAGAACTGTCTGGAGACCTGTAAATCTTTCGCTCAGAAGATTTTGCTCTTCTGATGACAATGATGAGATAGCCTGAATGAGTAATTCAACGAGCTTCATATTCAGAGGATGCCTGAAAAGGGTAGCCCGTGACGGAACAATAAGGGTTTTGGCGCTTACCACTCAACGATAGAATGAGTCTTTCAGCATTTGAGTCCGACTTCTCAGACATCCTCTCATTGGTTTTATCTTAGTTCAAACCATCCTGAGTTTATTCTAGAGCGACGACTGACAGAATTTCGTATTGACGTGCGTCACCCAATCAGTAGCTTGAGCATCTGATTGAGTGGTTGGGCAAAATGCAGGGTGCGTTGCCAGAGGCTACGACGATGCAGACCTAATCATCTAGCACCGAGCGATTCCATCGTAATCGTAGCGTGGGTTGACGATAGGAAACCCGCTACCAATCTAGTTTTGGGGCATGGGTTTCGTTCCTCAACCCAACCTACATGACTAAAGATATCAGCTCCTTAAAATAGGTTTGCCATTTTGCAGAGCCACTAAGTTGAGCGTCAGTGGCCCTGAGCTAAAAACCCTGGTAGCAGTAACCGCCTGAATTTCAACAGGGGCATTATTATTTTGTTCCTTAAGTGCCAACACAAACCGGAATAAATCAATCTGACGGAACGACCCCACCGTTCCAGTCACCGGATCGGGTAGTACACCTGACTCAATGGCTCGACGATTTGCGGCACTAAAAAGAGCATTAATACGAGCTAAAATTTGCTCGTCGGTAAGGGTAGACGGCGTAAGCGTGAGGGTAGAAATAACAGCTTCTTGGGGAAATATTTCGTTATTCAACGCGACCTGAGGCACTGCAATTACCTGGCTTTCGCCCTCTAAATAGTTTAGAGCCGACAAAATTCTGACAACGTAGGTTTTGCCATCACTAATCTGTTTAATGAGTCCTTCTACATCTTCTTTCGCCATTTCAACCACGCGCTGATCGGGCGATAAATTGCGAGGATTGGTCAAAATAATAGCGGTACGTCTTGCCTGAAGTCGTAGGGTATTGATGGCCTGTAATGCCTCATTGGGGTTACGAATGTTCTGAAGCACCCCAACCGCAAGAATTTGACCTGCTCGAATCGTGACATTCCCTCGACGTAAGCCCAAAAGCAGCACCCGCAGGTTTTCGGACAGCCGCTGCCGATTTTCTTCTAGGGCAGCAATTTCGCGCTCTAAAGACTGCCGCTGTTGGCGCAGGGTATTTTGCTCATTAGTGGCCTGCTGAAGCTGCACCTGTGCTTCAGAGACCGATCTCTCGAGACTGGCCTGCTGTGCCACCGCAGACTGGAGCTGCTGTCGTGCTTGGGTGATCTGCTGCTCAACGCTTTGAATGCGCTGTTGAGCCGTTTTGGCAGCAGACTCTAGCGCCTGTTTTTGGCTCGTTGCATCTTTAAGACGGGTTTGGATTTGATTGCGCTGCGCAACCAACTGCTGCCGTTGGGTTGAGAGCTGCCCAATCTGCGATCGCAACGTCGTTGCCTGCTTACCAAACCGAAGCAGATTAGCTTGGGCTAAATCATAGCGAGAGCGGAGCTGTTTTAGCTTCGCCTCACTCACCTTTTGCCGCTGAACCGAAAACTTGAGCGAGTCATTGACATTGCGCAGCCGCCGGACTGCCTCAGTCAAATCAGCACGTGATACCGATAATTCGGTCTGAATTTGAGACTTTTGAGACAGCGCCTGGTCAAGCTCTTGATTCACCTTGCGATTTTGACGAATAATTGCGTCGGTGCGAAACACAATGTCTCTTAGCTCTTTATTGGCGGCAAGCATCAATCCAAGGGTAGAAGCTGCCGTAATGCTGCCCGTCAAAATTGTGACCAGCACCGCCGTTTTCTTGGGACGCATGTTAAACAGGCTAAGCCGTGCTTTTCCCACGCGGCTGCCAATGCGATCGCCCACCGTCGCAATCACACCGCCCAAAATAATGATCGCAAGGATCAGAAAGTATCCAGCCATTGAGTCAATGTGGGGAAATCCCCCAACGTCGACACGTCCCTACTCACACCCAAACATTTCAGAAAAGCGCGATCGCTTCTGCCAAAGATGACTGAACCTGCCGTGATTGTATCATTACCCCCAAGGCCAACCGCTGCGGTGAAGCCAACTAGGTAACGCTATAGCAGTCCTTCTAGGCGTCGCTTAATTTCATCGAGATCTGCCATTGCGGGTTCTGGTTCTTCTGCTCTTGGCACTGCACCCTCCTCCTGCCAGTCAGTTTCATCCACATTCGAGGCAGGTGGCACTGCCAGCATCCCCTCAGAGACATACTGCAACCCTAAGCCAGAACTTTCGCAAAATTCTTCAAGCTCTTCTTGGTCAATGCCTTCAACTGCTGCCTCTGGAAAATCCTGGGCTTCTAGCAACACTGCAAAGCGGGTCGCATCATCCTCTTCTTCAAAGGCTAAAACTACGTCTTGGTAGTCATCTTCTGTTTCAGGCTGCTTCAGCTTAAGGGTGTGAATGCCTTCATTATCAGTGCCTACGTTAAACAGAAGTACATATACTCGCATAGCCACCCTTATGGAAATCAAACACTTTATCGTCTTTTCTGCTGACTGCACCCCCGTCTTGAGAGAAGTTCGACGCTTGGGGACAGCGTTGCTAGACCTTGCAAGCCCTATCAATATCTCTATCAATAGGTAGATGTTCTCACAGAATTATGTCCCAATATTAAGACAGAGTGGCTTTCGTTCAAGATTGTTTCATATTGGCCTTGCTGTGGCAATTCCAAGGGCTATTTTAGGCTACATTCTTAGCAAGTTGTCGCCACCATGTGAGACGATACAGAATCAAATTTGTTAAAGTTCTGAGCAAGCCCTGAATTACGACTCCTCACTCCTGTCTGGCGATCGCGGCGGCAACTGCTGCTAACTCACTCACTTCTATGTCGCAATCGTTAGATAGGCCATCGCTGTCTTAACCAGAGCGTGCTATGTCTTATTCTTCTCCAGATCCGTCTCCACGGGGGCCTAAAATGCTGGGGCTGGCGCTGTTCAGTCGTCCTGTTTTAGGGAGTTTACTTGTTCTCGGTGTCCTATCTGGGGCAGCGGCATGGCGTGGACTCGTTTTTGTGGAGCATGAACTGGCTCCGATGATTGAGCAAAACCTACTGAAGCTGCTCAATAGACCCGTCAAACTTGGTTCGCTAAAGCGCTACTCCTTAACCGAGCTTGAGTTTGGAAGCTCTACCATTCCATCTCATCCAATCCAGGTCAATGGAAAAACCGTTCTAGACAAAGATCAGATCACGGCAGAGTCTGTCGTGATTCGCTTTAACCCTTGGACGGTACCTTTCAACCGAACGCTAGGGCTTGATGTCATTCTGAATCGTCCAACGGCGTATCTCGATCAGGCTCCCGATAATCGCTGGATTGGCACTACGTTAACGACTCTGCCAGATTCTGGGGGCGTTAAAGTTCAGCTCAACTCGATTCAGGCTTCAAACGCAACTGTTACCCTAGCGCCAACCGTTGGCGCACCTCGCATTTTGCAGCGCAGCAACGGGGTAGTGAAATTTAAGGACAATAATAAAAATATTGATTTTCGCAGCACCGCTGAGATTGACTCTGGCGGTCGTGTAGCGCTCAGTGGCAACTGGAAACCACCCCAGCAAGCGCTAGAACTAACGGCTCAAACTCAAAAGATTGCGGTAGCACCTCTTCTTCCATTGCTGCCCCCTAGCCCCGTACGCGTTAGTGCTGGGCAGTTTGATGGTCAAGTTCGGTTGGCCTATGCCCCGCAGCAGCCCCTGCGCGTAGGCAGTAAGGGTAAACTGCGGCAGGCTCAGGGGGTGTGGACAGAGCAGTCCATTGCAGGGAAGGCCAGCCAGATTGATATGGATGTGTCTATTTCTGTGCCGACAAACCAGCAGCCGATTGTGCAGGGCAATGCGTCCATTCAGGGTGGCGAAGGTCAGGTTCCAGAACAGTGGATTTTGGCGAATGGTCGAACTAACCGCCAAACCGCTCGTGATATCAGCGGCACGCTTAAGTTTTTGGGCGCGTCCCAGATTATGCAGCTAGACCTCAAAGGTGCCTTGGCAGCAGGGGGAAAGGCAAGCGTCAAAGGGAACGTTCGCCTGCCTTTAGAGACGGCAAATCTACTGATTCAGGCTCAAAATGTTCCGGCAGCGCTCTTTAACCGAGCCTATCAGTTGCCCATTAACGTGAGCGCGGGGCGTGTGGGCGGCAATATTGCGGTGCAGCTTAAGAAAAACGAGCGACCCTCGCTTCAGGGCGTTGCGTCGTTGAGTCGCGTGAATGCTGCGGTGCCAGGGGTGCCTCAGCCCTTCCTAGATACAAATGGCGTTGTTCGACTTAGCGGACTCACGGCGACTTTAGAAGGTGTGACGACTCGCTATGGCGCAATTCCGGTAAAGGCACGGGGTTCTATCGACCCCGATCGCGGCTATGACCTGGTGGCCGAGACACAGCCCATTGAGGTGAATACTGCACTTAAAACGCTTCAGGTTGGTGCGTTGCCCTTTCCGGTTGCGGGTCTGGTGCAGGCCAGTGAAATTCGGGTGGGGGGTGCGATCGCCCAACCCATCCTCACGGGCAGCGTCCAAAATATCGGAACCGTGACCCTTGACCGAGTTCCCATGCAGACTGCCTCGGCGCAGTTTAAGCTGGTGCCGTCTTTACTTACCATCTCAGACATTGCCGCAACGCCCGTCGATGGGGGCAACATCACAGGGGTTGCGACGCTGCAAATTCAGCCAGAACCAAGCCAAAGCGTTTTGAGTGCGCAGTTTCAGGCCAGTGGGCTGTCAGGAGATGCGATCGCAAAGCTCTATCAGGCATCCCCTGGTTTTGCCATTGGGCTAGTGGGCGGCAGTGCCTTAGTTGCAGGCCCCGTTAGCGATATTGAGACGACCGTGCAGTTTCAGGCTCCTGGGGGCATATACCCAACCGTTGGGCGAGCCGTCATCCGTCAGGGTAGAACGACCCTACAGGACGTGATTGCTCAAGTGAAGGGTGGCAGCGTGCAGCTTAGTGGCCTCATCGCTGATGGGCAGGTTGACCTGAACGCGGTGCTGCCTGGAATTGATCTGACAGGCTACTCTGCCGACCTCAAAGGCGCACTCTCCGGTCAGCTTGCCATCACGGGGGCATTATCGGGCTTCAGTGCCCAAACCGCACGGGCAAAGGGATCTTTGCTGTTCTCAAAAGGACTTTCGGTTTTGCAAGATCCGCTCACGACCCAAATTCGTTGGGACGGGCGACAAATTCTAGTAGATCGCGCCTCTGCGCCTAATTTTGAGGCGCGTGGGGTTGTGGGCGCAATTTTGCAAGGCCCTCAGGCTCCGCAAATTACCGCTTTAAATTTAGACATATTGGCGCAGCGCTTTGAGTTAAATCGCCTTGCAGCACCCCAACTCTCTCAAAATCCGCTCCACGGCCTTGCCGATCTCAATGGCAGGTTAACAGGTACGCTCAGCGCTCCGGTATTAACCAGTCGGCTAGAAGTCTCTACGCTCAAAGTGTCTAACTTGGCCTTTGAGCCATTAATGGTGGGTCGTCTGAATTTTGATGCCGTGCAGGGGCTAGACCTTAACTTGGGGGGAACACGCGATCGCATCCAAATAGCACTAGACCCTAAACAGCTTCCCATTGCCATCGACATCCGACGCGATACGGCCTCTATTGTGGGTCAGCGCACCACGCCCAATACCTTTGGTCTGGTCTTAAAAGACGTACCGATGATGGCGCTTAACGAGTTTCCGAAAATTTCACAAAACATCGGGTCAGTTTCAGGCAATGCCTCTGGGACGCTGGCGCTTAATTTGCAAACCCTAGATGCCGATGGAGCCTTTGTAGTAGAGCAGCCCGGACTGGGGCGCGTCGGCTATGGTCGATTTGTGGGCGATCGCCTCACAGGTCAAATTCGCTATGCCAAGGGGGTGGCAACCCTCACTCAAGCACGCTTAGTCCAGGGCGAAAACCAGTATCAGCTTGATGCAACCCTGAGCAATTTTGCAAACCCTCAAGTCTCGGGGCGCTTGCTTATTGCCCAAGCGCAGGTTGAAGACTTGATTGCCGTGGGTAAATCCCTCGGGGCTTCCCTGGGTGCAGTCGATCCAGCCTCACCTAATTTAGGTCGTGCAGGTAATGTACAGACAGAACCCGTCAACCTGTCCAAGATTCCGCTTTGGCAGCAGTTCCAGCGTTTAGCGGAGGTAGATGAGCTATTAGCCCAGCTTAAACAGAAGCAGGCTGGCAATGGCGTAGCGCTGCCCAATTGGGAAAAACTGAAGGGTCGCATTGCAGGCGAGGTTCGGTTTGCCGGATCGCTCAAAACAGGTCTAAATGGCAGCTTTGATCTCGCAGGTCAAAATTGGGATCTAGACCCCTACCGCCTCGATCAGGTGATAGCAAAGGGCAGCATTACGCCATCCGGCATCACCGTGGAGCCGCTGAGCATCACCAGTGGTGAGAGTATGGCCTCCTTTGTGGGGCGAGTGGGGGGTGGCGATCGCCAGTCCGGTCAGCTCACCGTCAAACAGGTGCCCATTGAATCTATTGCAGATTTATTAGATTTACCCGTCAACGTCACGGGCAAACTTAATGGCGTTGCCAATCTTTCAGGGCAATGGGACAACCCCAGC
>JBGSVR010000226.1:0-5141 GCA_041752855.1 Thermosynechococcaceae cyanobacterium | reverse complement strand
ACTTCCTGTGCCAGATGCTTCGCCAAGACCTGGAATGCCGATAATATTGGGTTTATCCTCATTAAGATTAAATCTGAGCTGCCCCTTCGCTTGATAAATATTGGGCTTACTCAGAATACTAATAGCCATCAGACTAAAGATTGCAATAGCCACCGCGCCCGATGGCATCCAGCGCCGCTTAAAAATAAAGTAGTATTTTATAAAATCGCTACGCTCGTTAGTCTTATCAACTGCTTGCATAAAAACTTCGACGTTTTAATTAAAAATTAATGGATCTAGCCACTCACAACCTAGTACAGCTTTTCCTAAAAGGAGGTCTGAGAAGGAGGAAAGCCCTGATTGTCTCATTGTTTGTCAGTTTATCTACTGACAAACAATGAGACAATCCTACCGTATTGGTTTAAGCGATGAACAATAGTCCTCTTGCACGAATCAAGACTTGAGAGAAAACCTCGCGTTGAGTCCTCCAGCAATGGTGATCAGAAGTCAGAGCTGATAGCGTTAGAGAGCGAATTTGTTTTTGCATAGCTAGAGTTGATAGTGACCGATCCTCCTTCTTTCCCCAGTTCGGTTTGGCTAAAGCCAGGTACGCTTTGGTCAGAGATTAAACGGCAAACCCAGTTTGCTCTGACCTGCGGTGCCCTTCAGCCCATCCAAACGGTTTATGAATGGGTAGAGCAAGAAAATGTGCGGTTTTTAGTCCGAGTGCTGACCAATATCCAGCGCAAAGAAGGAGCGACTCAACAGCGCAGCAAAGACTTTAATCCCTTTCTCCCCTACGACCCAAACCTATTTGTGGCAGATTTATCCTCTACTCATCTGGTCTTGCTCAATAAATTCAACGTCATGGATTACCACATCCTGATTGTGACCCGTGCCTTTGCCGCTCAAGATAGCCTGCTCACCCTGGCAGATTTTCAGGCATTAGCCATCGGCCTTGCAGAAATAGACGGGCTAGGGTTTTATAACGGTGGTCAAATTGCCGGAGCCAGCCAGCGCCATAAGCATTTACAAATCGTGCCGCTCCCCTTTGTGCCCGATGGGTCGCCTCTACCCTTAGAGCCGTTGATGCTAGAGACATCAGGGATTAATGCTAAGCTGCCTTACCGCCATGCGATCGCCCACCTCAACCCCCTTGACTTCGCCCAGCCCTTCGCCATTGCCGAGACACTTTTGCAGCATTATCAAAAGCTTTTGCGCGATCTAAATCTCCTTATAGATGCAGATGCAACAGAGCCGACAGGAGCCTATAACCTGCTCGTTACTCGTCAGTGGATGTGTGTAGTACCGCGATCGCAAGAAAGCATTTCCGGCATTCCGGTCAATTCCCTTGGGTTTACAGGGGCACTGCTGGTCAAAAACCAAGCGCAACTGGCGCAGCTCAAAGCGCTGGGACCGTTCACGGTATTGACTGAAGTAGGGTATGCCGTCTAATGGAGCGTCCGGTGTTCTTGAATGATTTTTCAGCGCTTTGGCAGCTTGACCCCACGGTTACATTTATTAACCACGGAGCCTTTGGCGCTTGCCCTAGCTCTGTTTTGGCGCAGCAGCAAGCATTCCGGCACCAGCTAGAGCTAGAGCCGCTGCGCTTTGTAATGCGAGAGTTTGAGCCATTGCTCGATACCGCTCGCGCTGCGCTGGCTGCGTTTGTCAATGCAGATCCAACAGACGTTGTATTTGTCCCCAACGCCACCACAGGGGTCAATAGCGTTTTAAGGTCGCTCACCTTTGAGGCGGGCGACGAATTGCTTACCACCAGCCATGCCTACAATGCCTGTCGAAATGCCCTAGAGTTTGTAGCGCAACGCTGGGGCGCAACGATTGTGGTGGCAGACATTCCGTTTCCGTTAAAAGATGCTGACCAGATTGTACAGGCCGTTTTAGATTGCGTCACGCCCCGTACAAAGCTGGCGCTGCTCGACCACATCACTAGCCCAACGGCGCTGATCTTCCCGATCCAGCAGTTAGTCAAGGCTTTAGACCAACGCGGCATCGATAGCCTAGTGGATGGTGCCCACGCGCCTGGGATGGTGCCCCTTAACCTTCTAGACATTGGTGCAGCGTACTACACGGGCAACTGCCATAAGTGGATGTGTGCGCCCAAAGGAGCTGGCTTTTTGTATGTGAGGGGCGATCGCCAATCCCTAATCCGTCCGCTCACCATCAGCCACGGTGCCAACTCTCCCCGCACTGACCGCTCGCGGTTTCAGCTTGAGTTTGACTGGACGGGAACCCATGACCCAACGCCCTATCTGTGTCTACCTGCCGTATTTGAGTTTATGAACTCAAATTTCTCCAACGGCTGGCAAGAAGTGATGGCGCATAACCACGCTTTAACCCTGCAAGCCCGTCAGATTTTGTGTGAGGCATTAGAGCAGTCGTTACCCTGCCCCGATGACATGATTGGGGCGATCGCCGCTGTGCCGCTGCCTTCCTCTTTTGGGGTGCCGCAGTATGGTGCAAATGGGATTGACACCCTCCAAGACTGGCTATGGGAGAATTACCGCATCGAAGTGCCGATTATTCCCTGGGTTAACCCCACTCGTCGGCTTATTCGTATTTCTGCCCAACGCTATAACCATATTGAGCAATATCATTATTTGGCGGAAGCGCTGGGCAAGTTCCTGGTCTCTCAAATCAGGAATTAGGGTATTTTTTGATATTAATTAATGCCCTCCAATTTGATAAGGTTGACGCCTCAGAGAACGGCACCCATGAAAATTCTGCACGGCACCTGGATTCCTCAATTATAAAGATGAGTTTATCCAAAACGGCGCATTTCACCTTTGGGTAGAAACAACTGAGCCAATCAAGAAGCGTAAAATATCTCCTCGTATAGCCCATCATTCCACAGCAGCACAGACACCTTAGACTCCAACGGATCCACAATCCAATACTCAGGAATCTCCAGCGCCGCATACTCCGATCGCTTGTGTCGATAATCTCGCTTCACCGAATCTGGGCTAACCACCTCCACCACCAATAGAGGAGACGTTTGGCACACCGCCGACTGATCCAGCATTCCAGCGATTTGGTCAGCCGTCAAAACATAAACATCCGTCAGCCGCGACTTGCGCCAGCCCGTGCGTACTCCCGCCTCACGCAGGCAAAACCAAGGCAAACTCAGTCGTTTAATTTCTGCATCTAACCGTTGCTCAACATACTTCGCGGCTTACACTCAACGAAATCCCCAATAACATTGATGATGCCTTTGCCAAGTTAGATTTACAAGTTAGATTTACATCTGCTGCCCCATCGCAAAGACGACTTCAAAACCAACTGCTCTTGTGCTGACTGGAGCAACCCCTGTAAGCATATTGCTGGGGTTTACTACCTTATTGCCGCCCAGCTCGACGAAGATCCCGTTCTTCTTTAATAAATTAACTTGAGCGCTGCTATTCTCAGCATGGCTTCACGAACCAGTAACAAATAGCTTAAAACTGCTGCACAGCAAAGCTTAAGAGTAATATGCCTTAGGTTTCACAGCAGGAATAATTTCCCCAACGCGAGAATCCATTTGAGCAAAAAGGCTGCATGGGCAATCTCGAATCGACAATTTAGGCCATAATGGGCATTCAATATTAAGGGGAACGTAAGATGGCTGAAATTCGCAGTGATGGAGACACTGTACATTACCTAATGAAGAGTGCCGGAAGGTTTCCATTACTGACAGGCGACCAAGAAATCGAGCTAGGTCGTCAGGTACAGGCCATGATGAGGGTGCTGGAACTACCGGAAACAGAACGCCCTGAAGATTGGGGGCAGACCGTTAGCCAAGGTCAAAAGGCCAAAACGCGGATGATCAAAAGTAATCTGCGCTTGGTCATCAACGTCGCCAAAAAGTATCAGAATATGGGTCTTCCGTTTGAAGATCTCATCCAAGAAGGCTCTATCGGCCTAAATCGCGGGATTGAAAAATTTGACCCAGAACGGGGCTATAAAGCATCAACCTATCTATTTGCCTGGATAAAGCAGGCCATTACCCGCGCGATCGCCAACACCTCGCGGATGATCCGATTGCCCGTCCACATGAAAGAGCGGACGCTAAAACTAAAGCAGCTCACTCGTGAAATGATGAAAGAGAGTGGACGAAGACCCAGCGCTGAAGCATTGCGTGAAGCGATGGAGCTAGACGAGCCGCAATGGAAGCTGTTGATGTCTTCACTGCACGACGCAATATCCTATGACATAAAAGTATCGAAAGAAGATAACGAGACGAGCCTTGCAGACCTGCTCCCCAGTGGACTCGAAACCCCTCAAGATAATCTTGACGCCCTCGGAGAACGAGACAGACTGGAACAAATTCTGTGTGGAATAGACAAGCGCGAAGCGTATGTCCTGGGTCTACGCTATGGTCTTGACCAAGGTGAAGGGCGATCGCTCGCAGAGATTGGTCAGATGATGGGCGTAAGCCGAGAGCGGGTGCGCCAAATCGAGGCTAAAGCCATGCGCTCAGCGCGAAGGGTGGCGAATCAAGTGCAGTTGATCGCGTGAAGCGACAGGGTCATGGGAATGGGCATGGGTGAATTCATCACAGCGTTGGGGTTCTAGGGTTTTGCCTTGAGTAGATCGGCAACCGCAAATCGTTGTCTAAAATACGCTAGGCTAGTGCCAGAGCCGTAGTCCCGTCTACGGCTATCTTTTCTCATCGAAACGATCGCAACAGTCAGCCGCAAAAATCTATGTTTGAAGCACTTGCAGACCGCCTTGAGTCAGCTTGGAAAAAGCTCAAAGGTCAAGACAAAATTTCAGAAAGCAACATTCAAGATGCCTTGCGAGAAGTGCGTCGGGCGCTGCTGGAAGCTGATGTAAACTTTCAGATCGTCAAAGATTTTGTCGAAGACGTGCGGGTGAATGCCTTAGGCGCAGAAGTGGTCAGCGGCGTGCGGCCTGACCAACAGTTCATCAAAATTGTCAACGATGCCCTCGTAGACATCATGGGGGACTCTAATGTGCCCCTCGCCCACGCCAATACTGCGCCCACCGTCGTTTTAATGGCAGGTTTGCAAGGGACGGGTAAAACCACCGCTGCGGCAAAGCTGGCGCTGCACCTGCGCAAAGAAGAACGTACTGCCCTGCTGGTGGCAACTGACGTTTACCGTCCGGCGGCGATCGATCAGCTCATTACCCTTGGCAAGCAA
>JBGSVR010000225.1:0-11116 GCA_041752855.1 Thermosynechococcaceae cyanobacterium | reverse complement strand
GGCGGCATGGCCAAGTGGTAAGGCAGGGGCCTGCAAAGCCCTTACCCCCAGTTCGAATCTGGGTGCCGCCTTTTAATCTCAATCTGTTACTCGCACAAGACATCTCAGATAGATGCATGATTCGAGTTGTTATTGTTGACGATCAAAAAGTAGTGACCCAGGGGCTAAAAGCCTTGCTGGAGTCAGAGCCAGATATCCAAATTGTGGGAACTGGCGCAAATGGGCAAGAAGCAATTAGTCTTGTTTCTAGTTTGCGCCCTGATGTCCTTTTGATTGACCACTACATGCCCGTGATGAATGGCGTTGAAGCCACTCAAAGTATTGCGGCACAGTTCCCAAGCGTGGCGGTGCTGCTGCTGAGCGGTTCTGACCAAGATGACCACATTGCTGAAGCACTTCAGGCGGGAGCTAAGGGGTACTTACTTAAAAGCACCTCCTCTGAAGATTTGGCAAACTCCATCCGCTCCGTTGATCGTGGCTATAGCCAGATGGGGCCAGGTCTGCTAGAAAAACTATTGGCAAAAATTAATGCGCCGCCTGCGGCACCTTCAAGCAGCGCTACGCCGCTTAGCCCGACAACAGAAAATGTACTGAGCGCAGATTTGGCTCAAATTCTCAGCATTCCTTCTCAGTTTGAGGTTCTTCAAATGGATCGCCTGCTCATGGCGATTCGTGACATAAGTGTGGCAGCAGCCTTAATGACGCAACTCGAGCGACAGCTCCAGCAGCAGCCCAGCCACGTTAGTGCGCTGTACCTCTCGGGTCAATTCATCTGTAAATTTCAGCAGCGCAATCAACGCGCCATGAACTACTTTCGGCTTGCATTTACCCACGCGCACAATCAATCTTTTTCCCTCGTGGTTTTGCTTCAGATTTGTCGTGGGGCGTGGACGGTTGATTCTACCGAAACCTTAAGTTGGCTCACAGACATTTTAAAAAATTGGCCGAAGGATCAGCCTTCCCACACTTTGTTTGAGACGGTCAGCCAAGTCTTTGCCCCAGAAACCGATCCTTATCGGCAGTTACGAGCTATGTGGGAAATTCAGCATCTCGCTCTTTTGTGTGAACAAGTCAATGCGCTAAAGTCTAAGCTGAGCGCTTTAGACTTTAGCGCTTAAAAATTTGGACTGGGGGGCAAGATAGCAATATTGCGTTCCATAAAAACGTAAAAATAACTTCCCCAAAATGGACGTAGGGTGATTACCATTGAACGAAATTGATCAACTAGAGCAGGAACTTGTCGCGCTAAGACAACGGTTTGCACAATCCCTTGAGGTTTTAGAAGACCTGGCTCACATTAAAGAGAAATTTGACACACTGTCCGATACCTATCAGCTTCTTCAAAGCAACATCGATCAGGCGAAGACTTTTCTAGAGACTGCTTCTACCCCATCCGTAGAGCCACGGCTGGTACAGCTAGAAGCTGAAATGGACGTTCGCTACGAGCAGCTTCAGGCGCAGTTGACTAACCTCAGGTTTGATTCTGACGCAGCAGCCCGCCAACTCCGAGAAGAGGTTGAGCTAGAGCAGCAAAAGCTTGCACACCTCAGTCAGAATAGCGATCAGCTCCCAAGCGGGGCGGCGGAAGATATCAACCGAATCAAGTGGGTAGAAAGCTCTTTGCAGCACCTCAACAGCTCTGTCTACGCAGATCGCGCAGCTTTGCAAAAGCTAGATCGGCGTGTGGCAAGTATCAAGCACATGATCGATATTATTGCCGTTGTGGGCTTCGTGGGCTTTATGGTGATGGGGCTAATCTTTTTTATTTTGAGGTGACGCAATCGCCTTTTCTGACAAGCAGGTTTAGACAACAGCAGCCACACTTTTGATTGCAAAGATTTTTTTGACGACGTCAGAAACCACTCGGTCAGGGGTTGAGGCACCGGAGGTAATACCAACCACGATGGGGCCTTCAGGGAGCCAGTTTTCGGTGAGGGTGAGGGGCTGATTGAGGGGTTTATGCTCGACACGGTTCCCAGGGCCAATGCGATCGGCGCAGTCGATATGGTAAGAGGGAATATCTTTATCAATAGAAATTTCTTGAAGGTGAGTGGTGTTAGAGGAGTTATAGCCCCCAATGACCATCATGAGATCTAATGGCTCATCGACAAGCTGAAACATCGCATCCTGACGCTCTTGAGTAGCATCACAGATGGTGTTGAAGCTCATAAAGTGTTGGTTGAGGGTGGTAACGCCGTATTTCCGCATCATGGTGCGCTCAAACAGCTTGCCGATATGTTCGGTTTCGCCTTTGAGCATGGTGGTTTGGTTGGCGACTCCAACGCGGACTAAATCTGTTTCGGGGTCAAAGCCTTCAGAGTGGGCATTTTTGAATTTAGCGAGGAATTCGGCTTTGCGCTGCGATCGCCCCTCCTCTGTCTCCTCCGGTTCCAAAATATAGCGGCACACATACTCGGCTTCTTCAAGGTTCAAGACTATCAGGTAAATTCCGGCAAAGGAGCTGGTGGCGATAGTTTCTTCGTGTTCGTATTTGCCGTGAATAATGGAGGTGTAGTCGCTTTTTTTTTGTTTTTCAACGCTGTTCCAGACTTTAGACACCCAGGGGCAGGTGGTATCCATGATGGTGCAGCCCTTTTCGGTTAAAAGCTGCATTTCTTGGACGCTGGCTCCAAAGGCTGGCAAAATAACCACGTCTGAGCCTTCGACAATAGAAAAATCTTTTTGGCCTTGGTCATCGACAGGGATAAATTCGACGGACATATCCCGTAGGTTTTTGTTGACTGACGGGTTATGGATAATTTCGTTGGTAATCCAGATCCGCTCTTGGGGGAACTGCTGACGGGTTTCGTAGGCCAGGGCGATCGCCCGTTCTACGCCCCAGCAAAAGCCAAAGGCTTCAGCTAGACGAATGGTGACGTCGCCTTGGACGAGGGTATAGCCGTTGTCGCGGATTTCTTGGATCAGGTTGCTTTTGTATTCTGAGTCGAGGAGGGCAGAGACTGCTGCTTCGTGCCCAAAGCCCTTGCGGTGATACTGCTCAGATTTATGGAGGGAGCGCTTGAAGGTTTTCGTATCCATACCAAATTTATCCTGATCTTAAGAAATAGTCTGAAAGTTTCGCAGACATTACACTCGCCCCCCTAGCCCCCCAAGATTGGGGGGAAATGACCCTAGTTTTCGGCTTTCTCCCCCCAAATTTGGGGGGTCGGGGGGGCTAATGCAGGGATGAACGAGGCTCTTCAAACATCCTCTAACCCCAGCAAACAAAGGCGTTGATCAACAATTACTTTATCTAAACCTACCTCATATCCTAAGCGGTCTAGGGAAGCGTCGTACAGAATTCGCCTACTTTTCGGCAATCTTTAGCTCGTGGATGTTCCAGAGTGCGCCCCCAAGGGGTGAATATTTTACATTTTGGATGCGATCGCGTACCGCAGAAAACGAAAGCGGCGAGATCATGTAAATAAAGGGCAGGTTCTCTTGTACCAACTGCTGGGCTTCGCCGTAGATGGCCTTACGCTTGGTTTCGTTTAGCTCTTGAGCGCCTTGGATATAAAGATCGTTAATTTTTTGCTCCCAAGGCGCAATTTCTCGACCTGGAATGGGTGGTTCGTCAGGCGCTGCACCCTGGTTAAAGGCGTGAAGTCCACCATCCACAGCCCAAATATTAAAGCTAGAGTTTGGCTCAACACCCCCGCCCGCAAAGCCCAGCATGAGAGCGTCCCACTGTTTTGAACGGCTCAACTTATCGACCAGGGTATTAAAGGCCATCGGGTTGAAATCGACCTGAATCCCAATGTTGAGTAAATCTTGCTTAAGCTGAGCGCCCAGCGACTCTCTAATTTTGTTGCCTGCGTTAGTAATGAGCGAAAATCGAACCCGATTGCCATCTGCGTCTGTGAGCTGGTTATTGGCGCTGTACTTAAAGCCTGCCTTGAGCAAAAGCGCTTTGGCTTTGGCAATGTCGTACTCGTAGGTTTTAAGCCCTGCCTTGGGTGATAAATAGTAGGGGCTTTGCACCGGAATCATGGAGTGCTGAAGGTCGCCTAGCCCTTGGTAAATGTTGTTGAGCATGTCGCGGCGGTTGGTGGCGTAGGCGATCGCCTGTCGAAACTCGACGGTATTAAACCACTTTGACTTAATGGGGTCTACGAAGGGCTTGCCTGCTTTATCCCGTCCCTTGTTGAGGTTAAAGGAGAGATAAAGGGTATTGAGAGAAGGGCCACCATTGTAAAGCTTGAATCCGCGCTGCTTTTCTTCACGCTTAAGGAGGGAGAAATAGTCAGAGGTGACATCATTGACATCAATGCCGCCAGATCGAAATTGCAGCATGTCCGTATCGGTATTTTCGACCACCTGAATCACAACGCGCTCGATGTAGGGCTGCGGCTCGTCTTGGGAGCCATGTCTCCAGTAGTAAGGGTTACGGCGTAAGGTCACGCGCTCACCGACGCGATAGCTTTCGAGTTGGTAGGGGCCACAAACAACAATCTTAGAAAGAGGCTGGGTATTTACGCCCCATAGGGACAGAAACTTAGGGTTGCCTTTTTCATCCTTGGTTTTAATGGAGTCTTCTAAAATGTGCTTAGGCAAAATACCGATGCCCGTGACTCGCAAAAAGGGCGCGAAGGTTTCAGGGATAGAAAACTCAACGCGGCGCTCATCCAATTTACGCACCGTGGGCAGCGCCCCAGTTTTGCCAACGCGCAGGCCATCCCGATAGTTATTGGGGATTGCCTTGTTTAGCACCACTTCGTTGTAGGTGAACACCACGTCATCCACCGTAAGGGGTTGACCATCTGACCATTTCAGATTGGGCTTTAGGGTAAAGGCAATCTGCTTGCCGTCCGATGAGATTTTCCAAGATTCGGCTAGGGCTGGCTCAACGGCTCCAGTATTACCATTTTCTGTAATGAGTCCTTCGCTCAGCAGCGGCAGTACCTCGCTAGATTCTTTACTTAAAGCCGCATTGAAGGTTTTAGGATCGCTCAGGCTACTCAGCACCAGTTGTGGCACCTGAGCCTGAGCAGATTTAAGCTGCCACTGGCACCCCGCAAGGCCAAGTACAACCAGACAGCCCACAAGTCCCCAAATTATCCAACGGCGAATCAGCATTGAAGTCTACTGGCTTAAGAGTACAAACGCTGTAGTTAGCTTAAGGCACATGACCGTCTGTCACTCATTCAATACGGGCGTTAACGTTACAATCATTAAGGATTTCTTCGAGATGATTGAATCGCTATGGCACGTCACCCCGACGCTTCTGCTTCTGATCCTAAAAAATCAACGCCGCCGATGAAGGGGGAGCCGATGATCCGCATTCGCGGCGCACGGCAGCATAATCTCAAAAATTTAGACCTAGATTTACCCCGCGATCGCCTGATTGTTTTCACAGGGGTATCTGGCTCTGGTAAGTCTTCTCTGGCCTTTGACACCATTTTTGCCGAAGGCCAGCGGCGCTATGTCGAGTCTCTCAGCGCCTATGCCCGTCAGTTTTTAGGTCAGGTCGATAAGCCCGATGTCGATGCCATTGAAGGCTTAAGCCCCGCCATTTCTATTGACCAAAAGTCTACCTCCCATAACCCGCGCTCTACAGTGGGTACCGTGACGGAGATTTACGACTACCTGCGACTGCTGTACGGTCGCGCTGGGGAGCCGCACTGCCCGATTTGCGATCGCCAAATTTCGCCCCAAACCATCGACCAGATGGTAGACCAGGTGATGCAGCTAGAAGCGCGCACGCGGTTTCAGATTTTAGCTCCGGTGGTGCGGGGCAAAAAAGGCACCCATCGTAAGCTGCTCTCAGCATTGACCGCCGAAGGGTTTGTGCGGGTGCGCATCAATGGCGAAGTGCGAGAGCTGACGGACAACATTGAGCTAGATAAAAACCTAAAGCACAACATTGAGGTAGTTGTAGACCGCCTCATCCAAAAAGAGGGCATTGAGGAGCGCCTTGTAGACTCTCTCAGTACGGCGCTCCGACGGGCTGACGGCATTGTGATGGTCGAAATTCTGGGTGGGGAAGCCACAACCAGTAATGTAATTCCATTCCCTCAGCCGGAGCTAAAGGCCGCAGAAGCGGAGGGCAGTTACGATAGTCAAAACTCCAACGCTCAACCGCCTGAAAATTCGCTGATTGTTTTTTCAGAAAACTTTGCCTGCCCTGAACACGGGGCGGTTATGGAGGAACTATCTCCTCGGCTGTTTTCGTTTAACTCGCCCTATGGTGCCTGTTCCAACTGTCATGGGTTAGGGAGTCTTCAGGTGTTTTCAGCAGAGCTGGTGGTGCCCGATCCGAGCCTGCCCGTGTATGCGGCGATCGCCCCCTGGTCAGAGAAAGACAACACCTACTACTTCTCTTTGCTGTACAGCGTTGGGCAAGCCTTTGGGTTTGAGCTGCAAACCCCCTGGGAAAAACTCACCCCAGATCAGCAGCACATCGTGCTTCACGGCACCAAAGAACCCATCTATATGGAGGTAGACTCTCGTTACCGAAAAGCCGAGGGCTACCATCGCAAGTATGAGGGCGTACTGCCGCTCCTAGAACGCCAGTACCGCGAGGCATCCTCTGACCTCTACAAACAAAAGCTAGAGCAGTACCTCGTGGGAGAACCCTGCGAAGTCTGCCACGGCAAACGCCTTAAGCCCGAAGCCCAGGCAGTACGCATTGGGCAGTTCCGCATCACCGACCTCACCGAAGCCTCCATCCGCGAGACGCTGCACCGCATTGAAACCTTAGATCTCACGTCGCGTCAGGCGCAGATTGGCGATCTGGTGCTGCGAGAAATTAAGGCGCGCCTCAAGTTTTTGCTGGATGTCGGCCTTGATTACCTCACCCTCACCCGTACCGCCATGACCCTCTCCGGCGGCGAAGCCCAACGGATTCGGCTGGCGACCCAAATTGGCGCTGGACTAACGGGCGTACTTTATGTGCTGGATGAACCCAGCATTGGACTTCACCAGCGCGACAACCATCGTCTTCTCAACACGCTGACCAAGCTCCGAGATTTGGGCAACACGCTCATCGTGGTAGAGCATGACGAAGACACCATCCGCGCCGCCGACCACATCGTAGACATCGGCCCTGGCGCTGGCATTCATGGTGGACGCATCATTAGTCAAGGTAGTTTTGAAGATCTGCTGAAAGCCCCCGACTCCCTCACCGGAGCCTACCTATCGGGAAGAGAGACGATCGCAACCCCTGCCGAGCGGCGCAAAGGCAATGGGCGAAAATTACAGCTCAACAACGCCTACCGCAACAACCTTAGAAACGTAGACGTTGAGATCCCTCTCGGTAAGCTGGTCAGCATTACAGGGGTTTCTGGCTCTGGCAAATCGACCCTCATGAATGAGCTGCTGTACCCGTCGCTTCAGCATCACTTTGGGCAAAAGGTGCCCTTCCCCAAGGAACTCGATCAGCTCACAGGTCTAAACGCCCTCGATAAAGTGATTGTGATTGACCAGTCCCCCATTGGCAGAACGCCCCGCTCTAACCCCGCCACCTACACAGGCGTATTTGACGCGATTCGGAATGTGTTTGCTGAAACGGTTGAGGCCAAAGTACGTGGCTATAAACCAGGACAGTTTTCGTTCAACGTCAAGGGCGGTCGCTGCGAAGCCTGTGGTGGGCAGGGCGTTAACGTCATTGAAATGAACTTTTTGCCCGATGTCTATGTTCAGTGCGAGGTGTGTAAAGGGGCACGCTATAACCGCGAAACTCTTCAGGTCAAGTACAAGGGTAAGTCCATCGCCGACGTGCTGAGTATGACTGTAGAAGAGGCTTTAGACTTCTGCCGCAATATCCCCAAGGCAGAAGTTCGCCTCCAAACCCTGGTGGATGTGGGCTTGGGCTATGTGCAGGTGGGTCAAACGGCTCCGACGCTATCGGGGGGTGAAGCCCAACGGGTCAAACTGGCAACAGAACTCTCGAAACGCGCAACGGGCAAAACCCTGTATCTGATTGATGAACCCACCACGGGGCTATCTTTTTACGATGTCCACAAGCTGCTGGATGTAATTCAGCGACTGGTGGATAAGGGCAACTCGGTGCTGGTGATTGAGCATAATCTAGACGTAATTCGCTGCTCAGACTGGGTGATTGATCTTGGGCCAGAGGGGGGCGATCGCGGGGGTGAAATTGTCGCCTTTGGGACACCAGAAGCGGTGGCTGAGGTGCCAGAATCTTATACCGGACAATATCTAAAGCAGGTCTTAGCGCAGCATTCCGGTTAAGGGTTAGGTGGTCTATTCAAGGGTTCTGGCGCTGATGGTCTGCGATCGCCCAGAAAGCCTCTCTCAACATTTTTATTCCATGATAAAAAGCTCAGTGAGTATCAAAAAACATTACGGCTCAAGGCTCTGAGTTCAGCCAGACTCTAAAACTGCATTAAAATTAGAACCTGAGCCTCATCGCTGAATTTGTAGCCCTGCACTATGTTTCCTACCCATCGCCCCCGTCGCCTACGAAGCAATCCTCAACTGCGCCGGATGGTGCAAGAGACTGTCTTAACCACCAACGACCTGATTTATCCGCTGTTTGCAGTACCAGGGGAAGGCATTGCCACCGAAGTAATCTCAATGCCTGGGGTGTATCAGCTTTCCATAGACAAAATTGTAGATGAGGCCAAACAGGTCTATGACTTAGGCATCCCCTCTATTATTTTGTTTGGCATCCCAGCAGACAAAGATATTGACGCAACCGGAGCATGGCACGACTGCGGCATTGTTCAAAAAGCAACCGCTGCCGTTAAAGCTGCCGTCCCAGAGTTGGTGGTGATGGTGGATACCTGTCTGTGCGAGTACACCTCCCACGGACACTGTGGCTATTTAGAGGTGGGCGATTTAACTGGGCGCGTTCTCAATGACCCAACCCTAGAACTGCTTAAGAAAACGGCAGTCTCTCAGGCGCAGGCGGGTGCTGATATCATTGCGCCCTCTGGCATGATGGATGGGTTTGTGCAGGCGATTCGATCTGGCTTAGACGAGGCGGGTTTTGAAGATATCCCCATCATGTCCTACGCGGCAAAGTACGCTTCGGCCTACTATGGCCCATTCCGTGACGCGGCAGACTCTACGCCTCAGTTTGGCGATCGCCGTACCTACCAGATGGATCCGTCCAATTCTCGAGAGGCCATCAAAGAAATTGAGCTAGATATTGCCGAAGGCGCAGACATGCTGATGGTAAAGCCAGCGCTTTCGTATATGGATATCATTTGGCAGGTCAAACAGGCGTGTAATTTACCCGTCGCGGCCTACAACGTCTCTGGAGAATATGCAATGGTTAAGGCCGCAGCCCTCAACGGCTGGGTTGATGAAGAGCGGATTGTCTTAGAAACCCTCACTAGCTTTAAACGTGCCGGAGCAGACATGATTTTGACCTATCATGCCAAAGATGCCGCTCGCTGGTTGAGGCAATAGTCAGCCATTGTTAAACGTTCCAACCGGATTAGCGCTGGGAGAACTTGCGGCTCTAGGTGCAGCGTTTGCCTGGGCGATCGCATCAGCCATTTATTCCAAGCTAGGTCAGACGCTATCGCCGCTGCTGCTCAATCTTAGCAAGGGTATTGTGGCAGTAGCGCTATTGATTCTCACCCTTGCCATTAACGCAGAGCCTATCCCCCAACTCCCGCTGATGCCGTTCATTGCGCTAAGTCTGAGTGGAGTGGTGGGGATTGGCCTTGGCGATACGCTTTATTTTGAAACCCTACGATATTTGGGTGTACGCCTCACGCTTTTGTTTGGTGTACTCACACCCTCGGTTACGGCAATTTTGGCTTTATTTGTGCTTCAAGAATCACTCTCGCGGTGGGCATGGGTGGGCATGGGCTTAACCCTTGCCGGAATTGCCTGGGTGATTCAAGAACGAACCGGTAATGGCGCTGTTCCGGTCGCGCGATCGCAGATGATTCGCGGCGTCATATTAGGACTCATTTCGGTTCTCATTTTTGCAGTCAGTGCGTTATTGTCTCGCGGGGCGTTAGCAGAAACCACCATTACGCCACTGTGGGGGGCACTGATTCGATTGGGTGCTGGGGTTGTAAGCTTAACGGTTGTTTTGCTGTTTAAGCCTAAAGCGCTAAAGGGGTGGCAGCAATTGGGGCAAACAGCGGTTGGGTTGCCCCTTGTGGGCGCAGCATTTTTAGGCACTTACATCGGCATTTGGTTTCAGCAAATTGGCTTTAAGTATGCCCCTGTGGGAATTGCGCAAACCCTGCTGGCAACCAGTCCGCTTTTTATTTTAGTCATGGCGCGGATGGCGGGTCAGACCGTCAGTCTGCGGTCTTGGGTTGGCTCGGCGATCGCCCTGATCGGCGTGAGTTTATTGTTACTTTTGCGCTAGCAGCCTCTAGAGATACCCCGATATTAGATAATCTTGCCCGACAGATTCCACCGCGATGCGCTCTAGATACAGCGCATCCGTCATCTGGGTTAACCCTAAGTCGCCCACTGGAGAAGGTGCCGTTTGTCCACCAATCAGCTTAGGCGCAATAAAGGCCAACACTTTCTGGATGCAGCCCTGGGCGATCGCCTGAGCCGAGAGCGTTCCCCCACATTCCCATAGCACCGTTGAGCAGCCGTGTTCATAGAGGCAGTCCATTGCGGCCTGCGGTGTTAGCTTAGGCAGCACAATTACCTCAACGTTGCGATCGCGCAGTTGTGCTAGCCGTTGGGCGTGAGGAGTTCCCTCGGTTAGCACAAGCGTCGGTGCCGTTTCAGTTTGCCAGAGCCTTGCCTGCATGGGCAGATCAAAGGAGCGACTCATCACCACACGAAGCGGATTGTGAACCACCACACTGCCGTCATCGGGCTGATGACTGGTGAGCTGTGGGTTATCGCGGCGAAGCGTATTGGTGCCGATGATGACCGCATCACAGTGCGATCGCAGCCGATGCACGTAGGCACGCGCTTGAGGGCTGCTGACCCAGGCGCTATGTCCACTGGTGGTCGCAATTTTGCCATCTAGGGTCATGGCATACTTCAAAATCCCAAAGGGTCGATGGTGCGTAACACGATGGATAAAAGCCTCATTGAGATCGCGGCAGTCTTGTTCCTCAACGCCCACTATCACCTCAATACCCGCCGCCCTCAGCCGCTCAATGCCGCCGCCAGACACACGCGGGTCAGGATCCACCATGCCCACCACAACCCGTGCCAC
>JBGSVR010000224.1:0-1942 GCA_041752855.1 Thermosynechococcaceae cyanobacterium | reverse complement strand
TTTTCTGATATAGCCCGTCAGCGCTGGTTGCTCAATATTCACGGGCTGGCTTTGGCTATCGAGGGTGTACCAGACTCCGGCATTCTTTCGGTTACAGAATACCCAGACTTGGCTTTTGGGAGCCGCACCAAAGCCAAGCGTCTGCTGAATAGCAGGGGCTAGCGCTTTCGTAATGTGCTGAAGTTCGTGGGCGATCGCCTGTAGTGCTTCGATTTCTTTCATGATATGCTCCATTGACTGTGGCGGGGGCTATAGCAGAACGCCAAGGCTAGAAGGATGCTCCAGCCTTGGCTGTGGGCATTAGTATTCAGACGAGTGCATGATGGTCAGCACCCGTCGCGTCTGGGTTGGGTCGCTGGGGTCTTCTGAGCCATACTCATAGTTGGAATCGTAGTAGTCCAGCTTGAAAAACCACTTATCGCCCTCAAATTCAACAGAGCCAAAGTCATGCTCTCCGTAGGGGTCATTATCAGGAGTAAAGTTATCGAAAGCCCTTACCAATCGGGTTAAGGCTAATTTCTGGTCTGGGTTCAGGTTGCTAAAAATTTCGCTGCCCACGGTCTTACCGAGACTGCGATCGCCCTTACGAAAGCGGTCGTTTAGGTCTGCGATGCTTGAAGCTGTTGCTGTGGTCATGTTTGGTGTCTCCTTATAGGGGTTATGGAGGGGGTTAGTGGTTGGCTTTAGCTCAAAGGGTCAAAAGGTTTAGAAGGGGCAATCGCAGTCTTGTCTTTGTTTCATCCTGCAAGCACATAGCGGATGTTTACCAACTTTGAGGCGGCTGAAACGGGCTTCAGCTTCACGGTATGCTTCACTTTCACGCCATTCTTCAGCGATGTAGCCTTGATCTAATCGCTGGTCTTGTTCGCATTCGAGAGCTAATTCTGGTGGCATAATAATTTCAACCTCATTTTTAGGTGAGCCAGCAAAGAGAGCGGTCTAGATTGGTAGTCAGCGAACGCTCTCTTTTGCTCTGTGTACAAAAAGATTTCACAACTGATATTTATTTATGGGAGTCCGCAGGGCTTGAGCCTTGTCGTGGGCGTTTGCTCCTCTGTCTGGTACTTCCTCTCGGTCGCGGCTAACAGTTTCCAGGCGGTCTTTATAGGACAGTTCCGCTCTCTGCTGATCAGTTGTGGGATGGACTGCAACGCTGGATTTTTGGTTTTTGGTGAGGCGGTTTGCTTTCCTCATCCATGTCTCTATATTACACGGTCTATATAGAAAAAACAAGGGGTTTTAGAAGGAATTTTGGAAGAATTTTGGACTTGAGTTTCATTCGTAACCAAACAAGGCCGCAATATTCACATCAATGATTTCCCAGTTGATGCCATAGTTTGCATCGTGGGTATCCATCAGACGATCCAGCACCTCCCGCGCCTGTTCATCGGTCAGTGAGGGTCTTTGAGCTTGCACATCCTCAATGTCCCAAACATAAGCAATCTGATCTTTCCAATATTCTTTGAGAATTGCTGCAACGGCTTGAGCTTCCACGCCTAAGCGCTCGGACAATACCGTCGCCTGGTCTTCAATCTGGTGCTGACGCATTCATTTTTCCTTCGCCCTTCTGGGCATGGTGGTGGGTGCCCTCAGTTCCAGTGATGAGGGCTTGCGGTCGGAGGGTGCGGCTATAGTTTGGCGATCGCCTGGGTGTAGCTTCAACTATTGGCGGTGATGGTGACTTAGATTTTGTTCTCCTCAGCTTTTAGCTGTCTGTTGTGTGCCTCAATCAACTCGGCGCGATCCACTTTTTTATAAAGCTTTAGGGTACGGCTTAGCGCTGTTTCGTAGTCATAGTCTGGACCCCTTAGTGTCTAATCATTACATTGAGAGGAAAGCTATGCTAGGAGAGGAATTCAGAGATTAGAAAAGCATAGTGCCCAAACAAGCTCGCCATCGACCTTTCCGAGATTTTCCAAATGCAGAGCGCAAAATTATCGAA
>JBGSVR010000223.1:0-5102 GCA_041752855.1 Thermosynechococcaceae cyanobacterium | reverse complement strand
AAGGGCTTATGGAGCAGTAGATAAGTTGGGGCAGGCCGAAGTTGCGATCGCCCCACTCGTTCTCCGTTTACCTCAATCAAATCTGCATCAGGATCTACCTTTTGCCCCAATACCGCAACGCTACCATTTACCCGCACCTGCTCCTCTAAAATGAGCTGCTCTGCATGACGGCGAGAGGCAATGCCCCACTGAGCCAATATTTTTTGGAGTCGTTCTTGGGTCGGCATTGGGATTGAGGGTTATGACTGCGGCATGACAAGCTGGGCGGCTGCATTAAAACACTGCTTTGCTAAGCCTTTTACGACCAGCACCGTTGTCACCAAGGTCGAAAAGGCCAGCATAAACATAATGAGCATTTGATAAGAAGCGGCATCGAGAGGATTTACACCGCTCAGAAGCTGTCCGGTAATAATGCCAGGAAGCGTCACCACGCCCACTACCATCATGGCGTTAAGGGTCGGGATCAGTCCGGTGCGGATGGCGGCTCTGCGGTAGTTGGCGATCGCCTCTTCTGGGGTTGCGCCCAGGCACAGGTGCGTTTCGATTTCAGCACGGTGGGTTTGCACCATCTGCATTAGTCGCTCTCCGGCGATCGCCGCCCCATTCATCACGTTTCCCAACACAATACCCGCCAGGGGAATAAGATACTGCGGGTCATACCAAAGCGCAGGACGAATGACCAATACGGTGGTGTAGGTGAGCGTAATCACAAGGCTGGTTAAAATTGAGCCGCCCAGCAGCCACAGCTCATTGGGCATTGTTTTACCAATGCGGTTACGGGTTTCGAGGGTAGCAATCACCAGCATTGCGGCAATCACCCCCAAAACGGCGAGAGGATGCTTCAGGTCAAACACAAACCACAGGATATAGCCCACCACGACAAGTTGAACGGTCGTTCGGGCGGTGGCGACCATCAGATCGCGCTCTAGGTTGAGCCGCTGCCATGCGGAGAGGGCTACGGCGATCGCCATCATGCCTACAGCACCCACAAAATCAGTGGGCTGTAGCTGAATCAGGTTAGTCATTGCACCTTAAGTAACGAAGCGTGGGAGAGAATGCTTTGCTGAAACCCTATTTTGAGATCTTAAGCTTAGCGCTGAACCTCTGCCTCTTTGCTGAACCTTTTCTAAAAACTAGCGGCTCACGGTAGAACATTTGAGCCGATCACGGTACATTAAGGCTTGTGTCTTAAATGATTCTTCGATTGCTCAAAGATTCTGTGGTATCCAGGTCGTGGGGCAATCTTTCAATTCCCTAGTGGGTGTAAGTCTTGAATGTTCTGGGCTGCGCCCTTTTTAATTGTTAGGAACCGACTGAGTGAACACCATTCCCCCCCTTGACCTTGCACGACAGTATCAGGCGCTTCAAGACGATATCAATGCAGCGGTTTTAGAAGTATTAGCGTCAAGTCAGTATATCGGTGGGCCCGTGGTTGCCCAATTTGAGCAGGCATTCGCTGACTATACTCAAACCCCCTTTTGCATTAGCTGTAATTCGGGTACCGATGCCCTCTATTTAGCGCTACGTGCCTTTGATATTGGCCCAGGGGATGAGGTGATCACCAGCCCCTTTACGTTTATTGCCACCGCAGAAGTGATCAGCATGGCGGGGGCTACGCCCGTTTTTGTCGATATTGCGCCCGAAACCTTTAACCTAGATGCCCAGCAGCTAGAGGCGGCGATTACCCCGCGCACGAAAGCCATTATGCCCGTTCACCTCTTTGGGCAGACCGCAGACATGACGCGGATAATGGCGATCGCCCAAGCCCACTCCCTCCCTGTTATTGAAGACTGCGCCCAGGCCACGGGGGCAGTTTGGCAAAACCCAACTGGTCAAACGCAAAAAGTCGGCAGCATTGGCGAAATTGGCTGCTTTAGCTTTTACCCCAGCAAAAACCTAGGGGGCTATGGCGACGGCGGCGCAATTACAACGCATAGTGCCAAACTTGCCGAAAAAATGCGGATTGTGCGCGATCACGGACGGCGCAGTGGCTATATCCACGAAGCTATTGGCATGAACAGTCGTCTAGATGCCATTCAGGCGGCAATTTTAAGCGTTAAGCTTCGCCATCTCGACCATTGGAATCTTCAGCGAAAAGCGATTGCTCAGCAGTATGCTCAGCTTCTGGGCAATATCCCAGGCATTACCATTCCTCAGGCGTTTCAAGATAGCGTATGGAATCAGTACACGATTCGGGTGAATCACGAAGGCGATTTGCATTATTTAAGTCGAAGCCGCGATCGCGTCCTGAACTCAGCGGCAGATGTGGCGCTAAAGGCCAGCGAGATTGAACCGCCAGCCCCTCGGCGCGATCAGGTTCGTACAGCTTTAGCAGAACAAGGGATACAGTCGATGGTGTACTACCCGTTGCCGCTGCATCTTCAGCCTGTCTATGCGCATCTTGGCTATGAACTCGGTCAGTTACCCATGGCGGATAAAGCGGCACTAGAAGTCTTGTCTTTGCCGATGTTTCCTGAACTGACGGTTGCGGAGCAAGAACAGGTTCGAGATGGCCTGAAGGACGTTCTATTGAGATGCTAATCTGGCGTAATTCCTAAAGGGTACCCATGCTCCAATTGCCGAAAGAGATTCCCTTCTGGCTTAGGCTCTGGCTCATTTTTCCGCTGGCGTTTTTAAATGGCTGGCTGTTTTTGCTGCTGTTAAGCTACCTTCAGCCCCTCGCCAGTCTACTGATTACCGCCATTATTTTAGCGTTTTTACTCAATTTCCCTATTCAGCTTCTTCAGCAACGGGGTATACAGCGGTTTGTTGCCATCAGCATTGTTTTAACGTTGGCACTGCTAGCCCTAGGCGTTGTGGGCTTAACGTTAGTGCCACTGATTGTTGAGCAGTTGAGTGGGCTTGTCACCAGCCTACCCACCCTGATTGATTCCGGTACCCAGCAGCTAGCGGCAATACAAAAGTGGGCGATCGCCCAAAAGCTCCCCAGCAATATTGGAGATGTCGCCGCCCGCGAAATTGAGCAGCTATCGGGCATTCTTCAGGCGACCAGCAGTCAGCTTCTGAACGTTATCTTAAGCACCATCAATAGCCTGTTCAACATTTTTCTGCTCTTAGTGCTGACCATTTTTATGGTGTTCAACGGCGAACGGTCTTGGCAGGGTATTTTTAGCTGGCTACCCCCAAACTGGAGCCAGTCGCTGCAAACGTCGCTCCAGCAAACATTTCAAAATTACTTTGCGGCGCAGGCGTTACTGGCAGGCATTTTGAGCATCGCTCAAACCACAGTTTTTCTGGCATTAGGGGTACCCTATGCCGTTTTGTTTGGGGTTAGCATTGGCTTAACAACGCTAATTCCCTATGCCAGCACTGTGATGGTGATGGTGGTCAGTGTGCTGGTTGCCCTCCAAGATTTCACCTTGGGGCTAAAGGTATTGGCTTCTGCGATTATGATTGGCCTCATTAACGATAATGTGGTGTCTCCACGTCTGGTTGGCAGCTCTATTGGGCTAAACCCCATCTGGCTGATTATTGCGCTTTTTATTGGCGGCAAAGTCGCGGGGGTTCTGGGTTTGGTGATTGCGGTACCCATTGCCAGCGTAATTAAGCGCATGACGGATATTATGCGAACTCCTGGTGCGGAGCGATCGCCCCTCAACACCACGACCACCGCTATTGACTAAGGATCGTATCGCTACTCGCCCGTTACCGAAAGCCCCTCAACCCAAATATAGGGACAAACGCCCGATGGGGTGAGATGTTCCTCTGGCTCTACATAAACAATGGCTTTCAATAGCTCACGGAAATCGCCTGCAACGGTCGCGGATTCTACACTGATGCGATCGCCTTTATTGACCACCCAACCATCAAAAGGCAGTGAAAACGAACCCTGCATAGCCTTCACCCCTGCATGGAGTGCCTGTAAATCGTCAATCAGCACCACATTTTCTGCGTCAGCAAGGCTGAAGGACTGCTGCCCAGTCTCGCCTTGAGACACATGATAAAAGTGAGGGCTAACCGTAATTTTAGACCCCATATTGGCGTGTCCCGTCGGCTGCACGTTCATCCGTTTTGCCGTGCCTGCGCTGTGCAAGAAACTTTTGAGAATGCCGTTTTCAATCAGAGAAACGCGGCGGGTGGGTGTGCCTTCTCCATCAAACAAAGACTGACCGATATTGGCAGCATGGAGCATATCATCCGCCACCGAAAGCAAGGGGGATGCAAGCTGAGTACCCAAAGATTCAGGCGTAGAAAGGCTTTGCTTATCTAAAATACTTTGGGCATTAAATAAATTAGAGAACGCCCCCAGCAAACTTAAGAAAGCCTCCGGCGAGAACACCACCGTATATTTGCCCGTTGGGATTTTTTTGTAGTTGAGATGGCTGATGGTTTTATCAATCGTTTCCTTGAGGCACCCCTTAATATCTAGCTTCTCTAGCTGACGACTCATCCGAAACGCGCCCCCACTGCGAGGCTTCTTACCTTCTTCTTCGGTTTTGGTATAGAGATAGATGGTGCTGTAGGAGTGCGCCTCGTGACGGAGCGCTCCTTCGCTGTGGACATAAAACCGCTCAACATCCCGCTGGGATAAGCCATTATAGGGCACACCCACAATGGCAGGATGCGCCTCTAACAAAGTATGTTCTGCCTTAGACAAGCGCTCTAGCAACTCAGAAATTGGCGCTTGAGGGAAGATTTCGTCAGAACTTTCTGGCAGCGCGACTTTTGCTTCAGGGCTAAAGTCTGGGGCATGGTCTGTAATGCCAAATACGCTGGCTTCTTGGGCGGTCTTGAGGGCAACTTCTAGACCCAGTGCATCTACATCTGTCGTGCTGGCGATGCCCACCTGCTGCGCTTCATTCCATACGCGAACCGTTACGCTGGAGCGATTGGAAGCTTTGACCTGCTTGGGTGCGCCCTGATCGACCTGCACATTAGAGTCTTCGACGGTGGAGCCGGAGAGGTCAAATTTATGGATGCCGAGCTGTTGAGCCTTGTCTTGGGCGATCGCCGCCAGTTCGCTGATGTTCAGCACGCGTAAAACTCCGTGAAGCTATGGGGGTTCTTTACTCTACTTTACTGAGTCTGTTGGCAATAATGCACGTCTGAGGCAGAGGATGGCGGTAAAATGCTGAAGTGAC
>JBGSVR010000222.1:0-4497 GCA_041752855.1 Thermosynechococcaceae cyanobacterium | reverse complement strand
CTTCAATCTGAGCCTTAGTGCCGACTTAAAATTGATTGCTCAACCTTAGGATTTCCACGGTATGGCTACGCTGTCTTTGTCAGAAACCATTCACCAATTCAAGACCCTCCAGGCCAGCCTGAGCGATCGCTGGCAGTCGATAGAGACAGACGAACAAGGGGATGCCGATATTTTGGTGGTGCCGTCCTTTAGTGTCGATCAGCATGAGCTACAAAAAATTGATGGGTTTCTGCACTACGAAGAACGGCTTCTGTTTTCGCTCATTCGCCTACGCAACCCGCGTACTCGGCTAATTTACGTCACGTCTCAGCCGCTGCCGCCCATTGTGATTGACTACTACCTTCAGCTCTTACCAGGCATTCCGTTTTCTCATGCCCGCGATCGCCTGTTACTCGTCCCCATCTATGACCAGTCCCTCAAGCCCCTGAGCCAAAAAATTCTAGAGCGACCGCGTCTGATGGAGCGCATCCGCAATGCCCTGCGACCAGACCGTGCCTACATGGTGTGCTATAACTCCACGCCACTGGAGCGATCGCTTTCGGTACAGTTGGGCATTCCGCTGTTGGCTGCTGATCCAGACCTGCTCTACTGGGGTACTAAAAGCGGGAGCCGCCAAATTTTTGCCGAATGCGGTTTACCCCATCCTGACGGCAGTGATTTAGTCAAAACCGTAGATGAGCTGGTCAAAGAATCTGCGCTGCTATGGGAGCGACAGCCCCAGCTCCAGCGCATGGTGGTGAAGCTTAACGAAGGGTTTTCTGGAGAGGGTAACGGCATTTTGGATTTGAGTTCGCTTTATCCACAGCTCAGCCCTCAGCCTTCTATTGCGGAACGAATGGATTTACTTAATGCTCATCTGCCGTCGCTAGCGTTTGAATCTGCCACAGAATCTTGGGCGCATTATGGCGATCGCATCCCCATTTTGGGTGCCATTGTTGAGTCTTATATTGAGGGCAAGCCCAAATATTCTCCTAGCTTTCAAGGGCGGGTGACACCCAATGGTGAGGTAGAGGCCCTCTCCACCCATGACCAAATTTTAGGTGGGCCCAATGGTCAGGTCTATCTGGGCTGTCGCTTCCCTGCCGACGAGCTTTATCGGCTGCAATTGCAGGAGCTGGGTTTAAAAGTGGGGCAAAACCTATCGAGCAAAGGCGTTTTTGAACGCTTTGGCGTAGATTTTGTCGTAGTCCCTCGATCTGATGATGGAACAGACTGGGATATTCAAGCGATCGAGATCAACCTGCGCAAAGGGGGTACAACCCATCCCTTTATGACGCTGAAGCTGTTAACCAATGGCGAATACGATACCCAAACGGGGCTTTTTACAGGCCAAAAGGGAACGCCAAAATACTACGTCGCGTCAGATAACCTCCAGAAGCCTCACTATCGCGGCCTACTGCCCAATGATTTGATGGATATTATTGCCTCTCATCATCTGCATTTTGAGTCAGGCAGTGAAACGGGTTCTGTTTTTCATTTAATGGGCTGCCTGTCTGAATTTGGGAAGGTGGGGCTAACCAGCATTGGCAATTCCCCAGAAGAGGCAGATTCCATTTACCGTCATGCGGCTGAGGTATTGGATGCAGAAACGCAGGCAACGGATTTATCCAATCCTGCGATGCCGCTGGCGTGGTGTTTGGGGCAGTAGAGGAATGGACTCACAAATATGACCCTCACCCCCTTCGACAAGCTCAGGGCAACGCCCAGCCTCTCTCCCAGAACGGGCGAGGGGAGCTAGAGTTAGCCCTGATCTCTTGGTGAGATAAGGGGTCTAGGATGATGCAAAAGGTCTACTCTACAGATCTCCAATATCCTCGTTCCAGAGCAGCGGATTTTTCTCAATGAAGTTGCGCATAAGCTGTTTACATTCAGCCAGATCGAGGTCAACCACCTTAACACCCTGGCTTTCCATAAAATCTTGGGTGCCCGGAAAGGTCTTAGATTCCCCCACAATGACGGTTTTAATGCCAAACTGTACGACCGCTCCTGCACATAAATGGCAGGGCATAAGGGTGGAGTAAAGCACGGTGCCCTGATAGCGCCCAATTCTACCTGCGTTTTGCAAACAGTCAATTTCAGCGTGCAGAATAGGGTTATTTTGCTGAACGCGTCGGTTATGCCCCCGCCCTACAATTTGCCCATCTTTGACTAACACAGACCCGATGGGAATGCCGCCTTCTTGGAGTCCTAGACGGGCTTCGGCGATCGCCGCCTGCATAAATTCATCCATTACCGCATCCTTTTTCTACAGCCGCTGAATGTTATCTTAGTGGGTAGCTACTGCGGGTGTAGTTCAGTGGTAGAACGTCAGCTTCCCAAGCTGGATGTCGTGAGTTCGAGTCTCATCACCCGCTTTTTGAAAAAGCGATACATTTTGAGGCAACCCAGCCCTTCTTCGAGGTCAAAATAGCAGTATTTTCTTCATTTTGATGTCGCGAATTCTCACATTCGCTCATCTTGATAATCAAACGCGAATTTGCATATTTCCACTTCATTGACTAAGGTGTCTTAATCAAAGTCTGTCTGGATGCTTTTGCTACGGCACTGATTCCTCAAACAGACGGTTGTTCTTCCTCCTCACTGGATCCGCCTATGCGTTGGTTTATTCACCCCAAGCGATCGCCCTTTTCTGTTCTAAGCCAGTGGCTTCGTGCCCAATCTCAGGCATTCAAATCTCAGATTAAGTCTACGCCTCTATCCCTCAGACTATCCGTTGTTTTAATTGCCCTTCTGGGAACCGTATTAGTACACCCTGCCCAAGCATTTCTCGCACAAATCACGCCCACTGCACCCCAACTGGGCGATACGATTACCGTCACAATGCAGTCCGATGGGGGGGACAGCGTTGCGCCTCAAGTGCGTTTTGGTGCCAAAAACTATCCTGCATTTAGCATGGGTGCAAACCGCTATCGCACGTTGTTACCCACCACGCCCTTAGATAAGCCAGGGCCTTTCACCATTCAAGTGGATAAAGCGGGAGAATCTCGTGCGTTTAAGCTCAATCTAAAAAAACGGTGGTTTCCCACCCAAAGTATTTGGTTGCCACCTGGAAAAGGTTCCAATGTCGATGAATATGAATTTGATCAGGTGGATGCATTCAAAACCATCGTCTCGCCTCAAAAATTATGGAAAGGTCCATTTCGTAAGCCAAACAATGGCCCTGTTACCTCCATTTATGGCGTTCGCCGCTACTACAATGGTGTGTTTGCAAAAGACTACTTCCATCGTGGCGTAGACTATGCAGGGGCTTACGGCTCTGCCATTGTGGCACCTGCGGATGGACGAGTGGCGCTGGTGGGTCGAGAAGCCAAACGATTTAAAGTTCACGGCAACTGTGTAGGACTCGATCATGGTCAAGGCGTGGAAAGTATTTACCTACACCTCAGTCGAATTGACGTGAAAGAGGGTGACTTTGTGAAAGCAGGTCAGGTCATAGGCGCTTTGGGAGGAACTGGCGCTGTAACCGGCCCCCACCTCCATTGGGGACTATTTGTGTTTGGCAAGTCCGTGGATCCAACGCCTTGGCGCAATCAGGGTTTCAACTAGGCATTCTCTTGTTGGGTAGGGGTGCGCAGACTTAGAAGTGTTGCTAAACTCTAAAGAATTCTTATATAAAATAAAGATTTTCGCTTTAGGTCTGCCTACCCCTCTTGCTAATCGCCTAACTGATATGACAGATATTTCGATTCAAGCCTCGGTACCATTGGTCAACAATGCTCAAGATGTATTGGACAATAACGGCGGCAGCTTAGCGTTTGCTCAGCCAGTCCAAGCAAGTTTATCCACGCAGATCGGCATTGCAGGTTTGACCCAGACGGCTGGGTTTGCCGAACGTCACATTGGTCCAAACGCTGAAGAACTTCAGGCCATGCTAGGGGCACTGGGGTTAGGCTCTCTTGAAGATCTTGCTAATAAAGCCGTGCCTGCTGCCATTCGGCTCCAATCACCCCTGAATCTAGAGCCTGCTGCTACTGAATCTGAAGCGCTGGGGATGTTGAGGGCGATCGCAAACCAAAACCAGGTCTTCCGCTCCTATATTGGGTTAGGCTACTCCGGTTGCATTACGCCGCCCGTGATTCAGCGCAATATTTTAGAAAACCCAGGCTGGTATACCCAGTACACCCCCTACCAGGCCGAAATTGCCCAGGGTCGCCTTGAGGCGCTGCTGAACTATCAAACGATGGTGACAGACTTAACGGGGCTAGAAATTGCCAATGCTTCTCTACTTGATGAAGGGACTGCCGCTGCCGAAGCCATGACTATGTGCTTCAACCTCAGCAAAAAGAAAGACGCAAAGACATTTTTTGTCTCTCAAAACTGCCACCCTCAAACCATCGCCGTCCTGCGAACCCGTGCGGTGCCCCTAGAGATTGACGTGGTGGTCGGTGATCACCAGACTTACGATTTTGCCGCCCCTACTTTCGGCGCACTGCTCCAGTACCCCGCTAGTGACGGTACCGTGTATGACTATCGCGCATTTGTCGAAAAAGCCCATGC
>JBGSVR010000221.1:0-2140 GCA_041752855.1 Thermosynechococcaceae cyanobacterium | reverse complement strand
TAGAGCGGTATAGATTAGCGTTTAGATCTCTAAACAGCGTTTAGAAAAACATATTGTGAGATGTCTTCCCTAAATGGCTTTTCCTAAATTTGGCTCTGGCGTACCTTGGTTTATTGCCACACTCTTTGTCGGTATCTTTGCATTAGAGTTTTTAACCCCGCCCAACTACATCTTTGGCTATTTCTACATCGGCCCAATTCTGCTTGCCAACTCTCGCCTTGGACGCAAAGCCGCCATTCTCGCCACGATCGCCGCTGTCGCCCTAACCCTGCTCAATCTCCACATTCCTGGCAATGAAATCATTGAATCCTCAACAATCGTCAGCCGCATTCTTGCCGCGATCGCTCTCGTCATCACAGCTATTTTGAGTGATCGCAACCGCCATTACGAAACGGCGATCGCCCAGCAACAGGCTAAACTCCAGTCTCAGGTGCAGCTTGCCCAACTGCGCGAAGACTTTGCTTCTACCCTTACCCATGACCTTAAAACACCAATTTTAGGCGCAATTGAAACCCTAAAAGCGTTCCAAAAAGAGCAGTTTGGCGTAGTGCAGCCTAGCCAAAAAAAAGTATTAGATACGCTTACTCGCAGTCACCAAACCAGCCTACAGCTACTAGAAACCCTCCTAGATGTCTATCGCAACGACACCGAAGGACTCAAGCTTCATTTAGCACCGCTCGATTTAATCCCCCTTGCTGAAGAATCTGCCAGCACGCTCATGGACTTAGCCGCTGCCCGTCGCGTCCATATTGGTTTCAGCTACGGCGCATCAGATTTTCGGCGATCGCTCTGGGTCAATGGCGATGCCCTTCAGCTTCAGCGCGTGTTTATTAACCTGCTTGTGAATGCGATTAATCATTCTCGTCGAGGCGATCGCATTGAGGTCATGCTAGAGTCTCAACCGTCGTATCAGGTCGTGAAAATTCTAGACACAGGTGCAGGTATTCAGCCCGATGAGTTTCCGCGACTGTTTGAGCGGTTTTATCAGGGACATGGCGATCGCCAAGCCAAAGGTTCAGGGCTAGGGCTATACCTATCGCGCCAAATTGTTGAAGCTCACGGTGGTAAAATCTGGGCAGAAAATCGACAGTCATCTCAGAATAGTGTCTCTAGAGGTGCTGTCTTTGGGTTCAAACTGCCGGTGCTGCCGTTTCAGTTCTCTCAGGCTTCGTGAAATGGTTCTTACACGCCTTCGGATTTTGCTCGTGGAAGACGATGAACTGTTTCGTCTAGGGTTGTTGGTTCGGCTTGGGCAAGAGCCAGATCTAGAAATTGTGGCAGAAGCTGAGGATGGAGAAACCGCGATTGAGCTGGTCAGCCAAACGTTACTCGATATTGTGTTGCTAGATGTGGGTCTACCCGGCATTGGTGGTATTGAAGCCTGTCGTCAAATTAAGCAAAGACAGCCCCATCTGCCTGTATTGATACTCACGTCTCACGCTCAACCGTCCCTCATTACGCGTCTGATTGAAGCAGGCGCGCAGGGCTATTGCCTCAAGGGCATTGCGGCAGAAACATTGGTCTTGGCGCTACGCTCTTTAGCTGCGGGTGCCTCTTGGTGGGATCAGGCTGCGACCAAAGAGATTCAGGCTACCTTTGGTTCTAATGAAAACAGCACAAAGGCGCTATCTAAACCTTCAAATGGCAGCAATCCTTTAACCCAACGCGAGCAAGAGATTTTGCTGCTGGTCGCCGAGGGCAAAACCAACCCAGAGATTGCCGAAGAACTTTACATTGCGCCGGGTACTGTGCGGGTGCATGTTCATGCCATTTTGCATAAGCTGGAGGCTTGCGATCGCACCGAGGCCGTCACCGTCGCAATTCAGCGTCAGCTCATCCCTACCCCGCGTCTGGCTCTGACGGATTCTGTAGAGGGCAAGTCATAAAACAACAGTTGCAGATGAGGCGGCTCGTATAGCGGTGATGAATCTTCTGGGGCACAGCAGCAGTAGACCTCTTGCATCAATCCTAGCCCCCTCATTCCTTTCTTATAGCCGAGGGCTTTACCCTTCTCCCACCAGGGGAGAAGCGATTATCTTGAAAGTCAAGCAAATCATGTCAATTGAGAGTCACAAAGTTGGGGTAGTTGCCAGTCTGTGCCATTTTTAATCATGGCATTGAGAATGATTAATAGCTTGTG
>JBGSVR010000220.1:0-4076 GCA_041752855.1 Thermosynechococcaceae cyanobacterium | reverse complement strand
AGAAAATCTATACTGTACGGCGTGGGGATTTATCTGGGGTTGACGAGCGGCGTTGGCTCAATCTTGCCCATGGCAATCCAGTCGTTTATGGTGCAGCCTAACGAACTGGCACGGGAACAGCCCTACCTACAGCGCACTATTTCTTATACGCGCCGAGCCTTCGACCTTGAAAATATAGAAACGCAAACCTTTAACCCCTCAGGACAGCTCACCGCCGCCGACATTAAAGCCAACGACCTCACCATTCGCAACATCCGCCTCTGGGATCAGCAGCCGCTTTTAGACACCAATCGACAGCTTCAGCAAATTCGGCTTTACTATCGTTTCCACGATGCCGATATTGATCGCTACCCTCTCCAGGCAGAACAGCCTCTTACCCCAACGCCAAAAGCAGCAGGTGCATCTCGCCCCAAGGCAGTGCCTGCCGCTGAGAGCCAACAGGTTTTAATTGCCGCTCGTGAGCTTGACTACAGCGCTGTACCCAAAGCGGCACAAACCTGGGTCAACCAGCGCATGATTTATACCCACGGCTATGGCTTCACCCTTAGCCCTGTGAACCGTGCTAGCCCAGAAGGACTGCCCGAATATCTCGTGAAGGATATTGGCGTAACCGAAGGGAGTCCTCTCACAACCAGTAGTCCAGCCGTTAGAGCAAGCATCCCCATTGGGCAGCCCCGCATCTACTACGGTGAGTTGTCTAATACCTATGTAATGACGGGCACTCAGGTTAAAGAACTGGACTACCCCAGCGGGGATGAGAATGTTTACAGCACCTATGATGGGCGGGGAGGAATTTTAGTCAATTCGCCCTGGAAAAAGTTTTTATTTGCAAAATACCTCAACGACTGGCGGATGCTCCTCACGCCTGAGTTTAAGCCAGAAACCAAGCTGCTGTTTCGGCGCAATATTAACCAGCGAGTTCGGGCGATCGCCCCCTTTCTGCGCTACGACAGCGACCCTTACCTCGTGGCAGCCAATACCACCCCTGATCAACCCAATAACCCGAGCCGCCTATTTTGGATTATTGATGCCTATACCACCAGCGATCATTACCCCTACTCAGATGGCGGTGATAGCTCAATCAACTATATCCGCAACGCTACTAAGGTTGTTGTCGATGCCTATAGCGGCTCCGTAACCTTGTATAATTCCGATCTCAACGACCCAATTATCAACCGCTGGTCTGCTATCTTTCCAGATCTATTTCAGCCCTTGAGCGCCATGCCTGCTACACTCCGTCAGCATCTGCGCTATCCCGTCGATTTTCTAAAGCTTCAGTCTGCGCGGCTTATGACCTATCACATGACCGACGCCCAGGTCTTCTATAACCGCGAAGATCAGTGGCAAATCCCCACAGAAGTGTATGGGGACAAACCTCGGCTCGTGGAGCCTTACTATCTCATCACCAGCCTACCCACCGTTCAAACTGAAGAATTTATTTTGCTGCTTCCCTTCACCCCCATGCAGCGCTCTAACTTAGTGGCTTGGCTGGCGGCACGTTCTGATGGCGAAAATTATGGCAAATTGCTCCTCTATACCTTTCCAAAACAGCGGCTGGTGTATGGGCCAGAGCAAATTGAAGCGCGCATCAACCAAGATCCGGTGATTTCCCAACAAATTTCGCTGTGGAACCGTCAAGGTTCTAGAGCGATTCAAGGCAATCTGCTGATTATCCCTATGGAGAAGTCTTTACTCTATGTTGAACCCCTTTATTTAGAGGCCACCCAGAACAAGCTTCCTATTTTGGCGAGGGTTATTGTTGCCTATAAAAACCAGATTGCGATGGCTCAAACCCTACAGCAAGCGCTTCAGGCCATTTTTAAGACCAAAGACACGCCAGCGCCGCCCCCCATCGTGCGATTTTCAGATCTTGGATAAAGTCTTCATCCAAGCGAAAGCAGCAATGAAGCTTTTTGCTTTCGTGAAGGGAATTTGCGGCTGTTTTAGGCGACCTCGTGCGTATTGGGACTTGCTATAGAGTGCCAATCTTTAAGAACGTCATTGGTTCGCAGGATAAACAGCAGCTCTTCTTTCTCAATGAGTTGACTGTCAAGCACCTGAAGCACCTCATTGACCTGTCTTAAGACTTCTGCACTATTGAGGACGAGATCTCTTCTACTCATCGCTGGAAACTGATTCACTGCGCCATTTTTAATGGCGACTTGACGCTCAAGGGCAGATAATGTGCGCCGTTTACTGTCGGTCAAAAAGATTTGATACTGGGGATACTTTTGACGAATCCAGCGGCAAAGTTGATAGCAGTCGCCTTGATAGGCTCGAACGTCCATTAACAGCACTTTAGGCAAGGTTTCTGAGCTTGAGGCTGCGTCTAGGTCAATCTGTTTCTTAAATTCTGGAACAGATGTCTCTTTTACAATTGAAACATCTCGAAAGGCTAAGATTTCTTGCCAAAATGCGGTCTGAGCAGCAGACGCATGAAGCATAAATACTTTTTTGTCAGGGTGGCGGCTTATGTTTTTCTCTAAGTTGTGTTCCAATATTTGCTCAAAGACCAAGACCGTATTGCCAATACAAATGCGATCGCCATTATTGAGTAATTGCGGCTTGGTGATTGGCTTGTCGTTAATTAGCGTCCCGTTGCGGCTGTCTAGGTCAATGAAGACGTACTGGTCGTTTTGATGGATTTCAAGCTGAGCATGGACCCGAGAGGCCATCAGATCGTGAATCTGCACCGTATTTTCTTTGCTGCGTCCAAATGTCCATATCGTCATCTCTGAAAGCGTTAAAGTTTCTACGCTCTCGTTATCATGAATAATAAGCTGATAAGGACTCATGGGATTCCACGCAAAACCTTAGTGTTGCGGACTCTAGATTTATCTTTGTCTTAGTATGAAACCCAAAATCTTAAAATCTGACATCTGTAAAGATTTTGAGTGTTATTACGGAGTCTCTCAGCCTTTTGCGAGATCTTTACCAACCCTCAAGAGGAACCTAAGGTGTCTAGAATGAAGTCCAAACGAAATCTGTCACGGCGATCGCTGCTGCACGTTGTTGGCTTTGGATCCTTAGCGACCTATTTAGGACTGGATTTAAGTCAACCCAAATCTGCTGTTGCGGCGACACTCTCTGCCGATGCCGTATTAAAACAGCTCATGGCAGGGAATCAGCGCTTTACCGCAGGACAGTCTATCAGCCCAGACCACGGACTCGAACGGATGCGCAGCCTTGCCCAATCCCAAGCGCCCGTCGCGGTTATTTTGGGCTGTGCCGATTCACGGGTGCCGCCAGAGCTGATTTTTGATGAGGGACTCGGATCTTTATTTACCATTCGGGTGGCAGGCAATATTGCCGATGACGCTAGTTTGGGCAGTATTGAGTATGCGGTTGAATCGCTCAATGTAAAGCTGGTAATGGTGTTAGGTCATGAGCGCTGCGGTGCAGTAACAGCAGCCCTTAATGCCCTCACCAATGGAACCCATCTGCCAGGACATCTTGAATCGCTGACAAAAGTGATAGAGCCGGCGATCGCCCAAGCCAAGCAGCAGCAGTCTGAAGCGTTTCAGCCTGGGGAGCTATTAGATCAATCTGTCCGCGCTAACGTGAGAGCTGTGGTTCAAGCGCTGTCCACTTCGCAGCCTATTTTAGCCCAGCGCGTTAAGCAAAAAACACTAAAAATTGTGGGCGGCTACTACGATCTAGATTCTGGTGCCGTAGAAGTGATTACTTAGCGCCGTCGTTCTTGTAGCTTACGATAAACCTGCTTGATATCGACATCATGGTGCGCCAGGGCAACCATCGTATGGAAAAACAGGTCTGCGGCTTCTCCTGCGATCGCATCTTTATCGTCATCTTTTACCGCCATCACCACTTCAGCCGCTTCTTCCCCAATTTTTTTGAGGATTTTGTTGTCGCCCCCTTCGAGGAGCTTGCAGGTATAAGAGTCTGGGTTAGGGTTAGCTTTGCGATCGCAAATGACCGCAAAAACCTGAGACAGCGTATCGGCAGGCGGGGGCATAATTTTGCCATCCACCTGATGGAAGCAGCTTCGCGCTCCAGTGTGGCAGGCAATATCGCCGATCTGCTCAACGGTGACTAAAATAGCGTCACTATCGCAG
>JBGSVR010000219.1:0-7561 GCA_041752855.1 Thermosynechococcaceae cyanobacterium | reverse complement strand
TTTACAAACATAACCAAGCGCTGAAACACGAGCAGTACACTGCCGAGGATTAGGTTGGATCAAAACTATAGGGAGATTGCCATGCAAGGCCAGCCAAAAACAAGCTTCTTTGGCAATATCCTCAATAATGTTCAGGGCGTTGCCGATACGGCAGGAACATTTCTTGACCAAGCTAAGGGAAGCCAGCAATTTAAGGATCTTGCTAAACAACTCCAGGTTGAGCCTTTTTTGTTTGCACTTGAGCGGGTGGATATTCGGAGCGCTCAAAAGCATGTTCAGAAAACCATTGAAAAGCATCCTGACTGGAATTCAGAAAAAGTTGCCAATCAGCTCATTCAAGAGAAAGCAATTTTGCTGGGTGCTCAGGGGTTAGTATCTAGCCTGGTGCCAGGGTTTGCCGCTGGCTTAATGGCAGTCGATGTAGCCTCTTCAATGGCGATACAAGCGGAACTCATTTACCAAGTTGCCTGTACCCACGGAATGGATCTCAGTAATCCGGGTCGAAAAGCGGAAGCCTTAACCATCTTTAGCCTTGCGTTGGGTGGCAGTATGGCGCTCAAAGTTGGAGTAGGTCTTGCAGCACGGAACATTCCGGTCGCTGGTGCATTGGTTGGAGCTGGCGGAAATGCCGTGATGACTTATGCCGTGGGTTGGGCTGCTCATCATTATTACAGCGCTATTCATGCCGGAAAGTCTCAGAAAGAAGCCCTCGAAGAAAGTCAACAGGCAACAGAAGTAGTTCTTGCAGAAGCTTCTATTCAAGAAAGTGCTTTGGACGGAATCTTGGCGCACATGATTCTGGCGGGTCAGCCAGAATTAAACCTTGAAGATGTAGAACGAAACTTAGAGCAGTTGCCCCTTGAAGCGACTTCACGCACCAACATTTCTAAACATCTGAAGTCGTTACGAGATTTCGATACTTTGCTGACGGAGTTGCAGCCAGAGTATGGCCTTGTTGCTCTAGCTCAGGCAGAGCGCCTTGCGCGTTCGGATGCCCAAATTAACCCCCAAGAGCAAAAACTGCTGACTCAACTAGAGAAACGATTCCAGGAGCAGGCTGAACTACTGGATACGATGCTCCCCAGCAACTTCATTTTGACCGATGAGTTTAAGCGAACCATTCGGGGGGCACAATTTAGTCGAAATGGCTTATACCTGTGTGCATGTAGTGATGACCGCAGCATAAGAATCTGGAAAACCTACGATCAGTGCAAGTCATTCCAACTGCTTCATACTCTGCAAGATGCCCACAAAGATGAGATTAAAGCGCTCAGCATCAGCCGAAACGACGAATTCTTGTCCACAGCTTCTAAAGACCGCATTATTATTTTCTGGGACTACCGAAATGGTCGAAAGTTGCGGCAAGTTGAAAGTGGTCATCAAAAAGGGGTCTATTCATTAGCCTTTGGAAATGATCAAATGCTAGCCAGTGGCAGCGAAGACGGTGAGATTAAACTATGGAACGTCAACAACGGAGCTGTGCGACGTTCTTTGTTTGGACATAAAAATGCTGTATGGTGTCTCGCATTTAATGCTGCCGGAGATGTTTTGGCGAGTGGATCAGAGGACAATACGGTTCGGTTATGGAACCCGTCTACTGGGGAGACTATTCGAGAACTAAAGGGACACCGCAATGGAATCCGTGCCTTAGCATTTAGTGCCGATGGTCAAACCCTGGCGACAGGAAGCTGGGATCAAACAATAGTGCTTTGGGATGTTGAAACTGGAGAACAGCGTTCGGTATTGAAGGGGCATAAAGCAGCCGTTTGGCAATTAGGTTTTATGCCGGATCCACAATTCTTGGTGAGTACATCAGATGACAATTCCATCATTATTTGGGATCTTGTCACGGGTAATATTCGGATTCGTCTTGACGGTCATCGCAATGGAATATATGCACTTGCAGTCTCGCCCATTGACTCCGTCATTGCTAGTGGAAGCTGGGATCAATCATTACGAATTTGGAACGTTGATTTGAGTGAGTAACGCTCGTTGAAGAGGCTGCGTTCGGAATAGGGGCGATCGCAGGTCACTATAATTACATTTGTTGATCTCTCCTTAATAGCCCTAAAGTAACTCTACTAAAAATCTATAAAGCAGTTATAGAGGGTCTTTTTGCCCCTACCTTTGTGCTATCGTGAAGTCTCTATATATCCATAGGGCAAGAATAATGGTAGTAGCGACTATTGACCAACGTATGCCCACGAAAAAGCCAAAGCTAAGCCTATACATACCTGATGACCTCAAAGCGTCGATCTCCAAATTGTCTGAAGTTCGTAATCGCTCAGTGAATAACCTGATTGAAACCGTGATGAAAGACGAGGTTAGACGGGCGATCGCATCAGGAGAACTGGATGAGGTTCAAACGTCATGACCCAAGCACTCGACAACGACTTTCAGCGGCTTTTACTGGAACGTCTGGACAAAATTGATGGAGACATTTCTGGAGTTGGCACCCGTTTAGGCAACCTGGAAACTCGCTTAGATAGCCTGGAAACTCGCTTAGGTAGCCTGGACGTTGGCTTAGATAAAGCAGAATTTCGATTTGACACCTATGTCAAAGCTTCTGAGAAAATCGAGCGACTGGCAACCACCATTATTATTACGGCTGGCACCGTCACGCTGTTAGCCCCAGTTCTACAAGCGATTGCCCCCACTATCCGAGCTTTTCTTGGAGGAACAGCGTAACCCAATCCGCAGACAGCTATTACTCAACAGCTAGACAAACTCACCAGTGTCATTGAGCGTATAGATAGCAACCTGCAAGAGTTAAGGCTTGAAACGCGAACCTTTCAGGCTAGAACCGATGAACGATTTAACAGTGTGGCCCAACGCTAGTGAGCGCGTAAGAAATTTAGTTTTAACGCTAATCCTGACAGAATTATTTCTCTGTTAGTAACAATGATAGGCATTTTGCCTAATCTAATCTTTAGACATTGTTATGCGCAGAGGTTGGTTGATAGCTCTTCTCGCTCCAAATCGTGATGACTGGAGTGGAAATAAAAGATACTGGTAAAGATAGAGAACCAAAGCGTTGTGATTGGGCATGTTACCGAAGACGGAGTTACTAAAAGGAATTGAGAACCTAGACCGGATCTCACGGGTTCTAGATCAGACAGACCAGGCGATTAAAACCTGGGAAGTGGTATTTACCGATTTTTTGTCGCCACCAGAGTTGGCAGAGGCTCAAGCTGTGTTAGCCAAGCTGACCGAAGTTTCGGCGATCGCCTGGGGTGGATACCCTCAAGCAGAGCGTCAGCGTTTGGCGATCGCCCGTTCTGAGCTACCCCTAGAAATTGATCAGGTCGAACTGACGGCGCTTAGCATTGCAGGAAATTTTTTGTTTGACCCTGCAACCCATCGAGACTTTTTGGGTTCCATTTTGGGCACAGGCATTGTCCGTGAGAAGGTGGGCGATATTTTGGTACTGGGGGAACGGGGTGCCCAGGCGATTGTGGTGCCTGATTTAGTCGAGTTTTTTCAGCAAAGCATGACTCAGGTACGAACGGTACCCGTTAAGGTGATGCCCATGCCTCTGTCAGAGCTACAGGTGCGGGAACCGCGCAAGAAAGAATTGACGACGGTGGAGGCTTCGCTGCGGTTAGATGCGATCGCCTCAGCGGGGTTTGGGATGTCTCGAAGTAAGATGGTAGACCTCATCAACAAAGGTGAGGTGCGGGTGAACTGGAAAGATATTGGTCAGCCCAGCCATCAGCTTAAAGATGGGGATCTCGTGGCAATTCGCGGTAAAGGACGCCTATTTGTCGGCGAGATTGCCGTGACCAAAAAAGATCGCTATCGGGTTTTGCTCACAAGGGTGAGTTAGAGGATGGAGTATTGGGTGATGTTAGGCGACGCAATTTTAGGCAGTGCAGTAATGAAGCTCGATCAGTTTTTGAAATTTCAAGGGGTTGTCTCCACAGGGGGACAAGCGAAACTTTTGATCCAGGATGGGTTTGTAAAGGTCAACGGACAGCCGGAACTACGGCGGGGTAGAAAGTTAGCGGTGGGCGATCGCGTGTTTGCGATGGGGCAGACCTTTACCGTAGATACCCTCGAACCTGAGAATGAGATATCTTAAAGGGATATCCTAAAGGTAAAGTTTTATAAACTATCTGCGGCGGTCTGAACCGATGTCTGAATCCTCACCTTCTATTGTTATTTTGGGCGGCGGCTTTGGTGGGCTTCATACCGCCCTGCGTTTGAGCCAGTTCCCCTGGGCAGAGAAAACCCGCCCCAATATTGTGCTGGTAGATCAAAACAGTCAGTTTTTGTTCTCGCCCCTGCTGTATGAGCTGGTCACAGACGAGTTAGATGCCTGGGAAATTGCGCCACCCTTTTCTGAGCTGTTGGCAAATACCGTCATTCAGTTTAAGCAAGATACCGTCAGCGCCATTGATGTGCCTGGGCAGCAGGTAACGCTTAGCTCTGGTGAAACCCTAAGTTATGATCGTCTTGTCTTAGCCTTGGGCGGCGAAACCCCGCTGGATGTTGTGCCAGGTGCCGCCGAGTATGCCTTGCCCTTCCGCACTCTAGCCGATGCCCAGCGACTCAAAGATAAGCTGCGACTTTTAGAAGCGTCTGGCAAAGACGTGATTCGGGTGGCGGTTGTGGGGGCGGGGCCGAGTGGGGTTGAGCTGACCTGTAAGTTGGCGGATCGATTGGGCGATCGCGGACGCATCCGTCTGATTGACCGCAATGATCGGGTGCTAAAACAATCCACAAAATTCAATCAAACTGCGGCTCAAAAAGCCCTAGATCAGCGCGGCGTATGGGTAGATCTAGACACCAGTATTGAGCAGATCAACGAAGCCGACCTTGTAATGGTTTATAAAGACCAAAAAGACACCATTCCGGTTGATTTGGTGCTGTGGACAGTGGGAACTGCGATCGCCCAGCCCATCCAAGATTTACCCGTCTCTCATGCTGCCGATGGTCGAATTCGAGTAGACACCATGCTCCAAGTAAGTGAACACCCGACGTTGTTTGCCCTAGGCGACCTTGCCGAAGGTCTAGACGCGAACCAGCAGGTGGTGCCCACCACGGCTCAATCTGCACTTCAGCAGGCAGACAATGCGGCGTGGAATGTGTGGGCTTCGCTTTCAGATAGACCTTTATTGCCGTTTCGCTATACGCCCTTGGGTGAAATGCTGACTCTGGGGGTAGATAGTGCTGCCCTATCAGGGTTAGGACTGACGCTAGATGGTTCTTTTGCCTACCTGGCGCGCCGTCTCGTTTATCTGTATAGAATGCCAACCTTAGAACATCAGATTAAAGTGGGTCTAAACTGGGTGCTAAAGCCGCTCTTAGAAACGCTTCAGCCTAAACCTTAACGTTCGCTCAACCCTCTAACCTACGAGATTTGAGGGTTGAGCGACCTGTCCTGAGCCTGTCGAAGGGAGCCGAAACCCATTTTAGAGATTAAAACCTCAACTTTATTGTTAAAGGAAACGCAACATGACTGACCACGGCTGTCTCCGCGTCGGAAATCTAGCCCCTAACTTTGTAGCGAAAGCGGTCTACGATCAGACATTTATTGATGTTAGGCTTTCAAACTATCGGGGGCAGTATGTGGTGCTGTTTTTCTATCCCCTCGACTTTACCTTCGTGTGCCCCACTGAGGTTGCGGCCTTCAGCGATCGCCATGATGAGTTTAAGGCCATCAATACCGCAGTATTGGGCGTTTCTGTAGACAGCGAATTTGCGCATCTGGCCTGGATTCAAACCGATCGCAAATCCGGCGGCGTGGGGGATCTCAACTATCCTCTCGTGGCAGACTTGAAGAAAGAAATTAGCGCCGCTTACAACGTCCTTGATCCTGAGGCAGGGGTGGCGCTGCGGGGGCTGTTTATTATCGACAGAGAAGGGATTATTCAGTACGCAACGGTCAATAATCTTTCTTTTGGGCGCAGCGTGGATGAAACGCTGCGGGTACTTCAGGCCATTCAGCATGTGCAGGCCAACCCTGACGAAGTGTGTCCTATTGACTGGCAACCAGGGGACAAGACCATGAATCCTGACCCCGTTAAATCTAAGCACTACTTTGAGGCGCTGTAGCGCTGCTGTGTACTCAGACGGCTATGCTTTCACGGCTACCGCCGCACGTTTGTAAGCCTCATCCAACACCTCAGACAGTGTGGGGTGGGTATGGACAAAATGAGACAGCGTTTGCACCGTGGCACCCTGGGCGATCGCATTAGATGCCTCATGGATTAGATCCGCTGCGTGTAGCCCAATGATGTGCGCTCCCAAAACTTCCCCTGTGTCTTCTCGATAGATGATTTTGGCAATGCCATCAGTTTCACCTTCTGCGAGCGCTTTAGAATTGCCCTTGAAATAGCTCCGCACTGCACTAATTTTGAAGCCCTCTGCATCACCGAGTTCTTTAGCCTGAGGTTCTGTTAACCCCACAAAGCTAACCTCAGGATGGGTGAAGGCGGCTGCTGGGATGGCGCGGTAATTGACGGTGCGATCTCGTCCACACATGGTTTCTACCGCCGCAATACCCTGCGCTGAAGCCGCGTGTGCCAGCATCATCTTGCCCGTTGCATCCCCAATCGCGTACAGGTTCGGAATGGGTTCCCCCTGGCTCATTACTTGGAGATGATCGTTCACCGGAATAAATCCACGCTGATCGGTTTCGGCTCCCACGGTTTCCAACCCCAAATTTTTGGTTGCAGGCACACGACCCGTTGCCACCAGGCAAGCATCCACTTCAATGGTCTCAACCACTTCTTTCGTTTTAGGGTCAGCCAACTCAATTACCACAGGCGATCCTGGCGTAACTTTCTTCGCAATCAGCCCTACACGAGTCTCTACGTCCCGTGGGTCAATCAGTACGCGCTGGGCAATTTTGGCAATATCTGGGTCAAAAGTTGGCATGAGCCGATCCATTGCCTCAATCATCGTCACCTCAGACCCAAGGGCGGTATAAACATCCGAAAACTCTAGGCCGATGTAGCCGCTGCCAATAATCGCCACCCAAGAGGGCAACCAGTTGAGCTTAATGGCATCGTCACTGGTAAAAACGGTCTTGCCATCTACCTGCACTCCTGGTGGCACCCAAGGCACAGAGCCACTTGCCACAATAATGTTGCGCGCGGTAACGGTCTTGTCACCTGCATCGCCAATAATTTCGACCTTTTGAGGCCCTGCAACTTTGCCCCAGCCTTTCAGAATGTCTACTTTAATGCGCGTCAGGCTATTGGTGAGGTCGCCCCGCAGCTTTGCGACCAGATTGCTGGCGTGATCTGCAATGCCTTCGCGGTCAAAAGACACCTGCTGAAGCTGAATACCGAAAGACTTGAGATGATGCTCATCTCGCAGTTCTCGCACACGACCTGAGGCTGCCAACAGCGCCTTAGATGGAATACAGCCCCGATTAACGCAAGTGCCGCCCATATCGTGAGATTCCACAATGGCGGTCTTGAGTCCACACTCTACGGCATGGAGCGCTGCCCCGTGGCCTCCTACCCCAGCACCAATAATGACAAGATCGTAGTCAAACTGTTGCGTCACGTTGCTCTCCTGGTCAGCTTTTTATTGTCATTTTGATGCCTTT
>JBGSVR010000218.1:0-4247 GCA_041752855.1 Thermosynechococcaceae cyanobacterium | reverse complement strand
CCTTTGAGCCTACGGGGTGCTTTCGTTGCGTCTAACGCCACTAATTCGGTGGGCAGCGGCGGTTTATTTGGCGACCCCTATCAGGCATCTGCTGAGCTAGAGTACGCCAAAAGTTTTGGCAAAGATGATAAAAATAAGTTTGCTGTCCGATTGCAGTACACTCGCGCCTCTGTCGATGATCTCCATCAAAATGTAGTGGGCTTAAACACAGAGGCAACCTTTGGACGCTTTGGCGTGTTTGGTCGAGTGGGCTATTCCATTGAGCCAACGTTTATCAATACCAAACAGGCTGACTACGATTTGACCTGGATGGCGGGTGCTGGCGTTAGAGACCTCTTTATTCCAGGTTCCTTGCTCGCTGCTTCTGCTGGACAGCCGCTGGTTAGACAAGGAGAGGTAGGGCCAGAACAAACCAACTTTGAGGCGTTTTATAAGTTCCCTATCAATGACAACATCAGCATTACGCCTGCGGTTATTGTCATTGCTAACCCAGCGAATACTAATGGAGAAACCATTATTCAGGGCATGTTGAGAACAACTTTCTCGTTCTAAGGCTAGAGGGTCGATATTGATGTGGATTGAGATATCGACCCTCCCTATTGGAAATCTTACTGACGCACTAAGTTAAGCAACTCCTTCGGAGAAGCCAGTAAATCGATCGCCACAAAGAAAATTTTGCCTTGGGGGTTGAGTAAAAACCGCCACGCTAAATTCATCCCCACATTGACGCCAAACCTAGGGCTTTGTACCTTGCCCGTTACCTTAATTTGCGTAAATCCTCCTTCTACTGCTTCAGCAATCCCCTGCTCTGGCATGAGCTTGAGTCCCTGACATTCTTCGCGCATGTAGCCCAAAATAGCCTCTCTACCAACAATGGGACGCTGGAAAGGGGGCTGAAGCGCACCTTCGTCGGCAAAAAGTGCGACGGCGGCTTCAAAGTCAAAGGCATTCATGGTTTCCATGTAGCTCAGCACCGTAACATTGTCGATGCCTGTAATGTTGACCTTTAGGCGAGAGCCGAGAGCCGTCGGCGGCACTGCGGGGTCTTTGATCCGTTGTGCGCCCATAGGAGAGTAGCCCATGTTAACGACAACATCTCGCAAAACGGTCAACTGCTGACCTGCTTCTAGGCCGCGTATGGTTTGAAGCACGGCTTCGGCATTGGGAGCCAGCTTATAGCCCTCTGGAATGGGTGCTACGATACCTTCCTTCATGGATTCACCGAGCTGGTACCAAAAGCCAAGCTTCACGTTCATGCTGAAGGAGGCATAGGTGCGGCCAATGGGCGTATCTGTGCGATTTGCGAGATCAAACATGACCTGCGTTTGTTCTGCGGCAGGCATCTCTTCAATTTGGGTCAGCGTATTGGCAGCAAAAATCATGTTAGCTGCCCCCAACGCCGCTGGGGTGATGGTGGTGCCCATTTCTGTGTAGGCAAACCAGAGTAATGCTAATTGGTCTTCAGGACTGAGCTGGTCAAACGCCTCAACGGTGTCGGGTACTGCATTGGCGACCAGGGTATTTGGGAAAATAGATCTTGCTGAATCAATGGTGTAAGTCATCGTCAAATTCTCCAAATGTAGGCGGAAGTTGATTAACCAAACCTTGACGGTGGTGACCTTTGGATAATACCTATATTTCAGCGCAAATTTGACTGGCTGGACGCAACTTAACTTAGGCGGCGATCGCCACTAGTAAATTCATCAGAGCTGCTGCCCCAGAAATTTATAGCGGCTAACTCGGCAATGAATAAGCCGCCAATGGCTCATGGTTAAGTCCCTCATCCGTTAACGGCAGCGACGGCAGCGCATCCTGATCGAGAATAGCCTTCATGAACCCCTTAAACAGGGGATGAGGGGTATTGGGTCGAGATAAAAATTCTGGATGGAATTGAGTGGCAATAAAAAAGGGATGATCGGGTCGCTCAATCATTTCGACCAGTCGCCCGTCTGGGGAAGTGCCGCTAATGAGGTAGCCCGATTCTAAAAACGGACTGCGATACGCATTATTAAACTCATAGCGGTGACGATGACGTTCATAAATCACGGGTTCTCCGTAAAGGCGATCGGCAAGAGAACCTGGCAAGATTTTGCAGGGGTATAGCCCCAAACGCATGGTGCCGCCTAAGTCCACCACATCCTGCTGTTCTGGCAGAAGGTTAATGACGGGCGTTGAGGTATTGGGGTCAAACTCAGCGCTGTGGGCATCGGGGAACCCGCCCAAGTTGCGCGCCCACTCAATCACAGAACACTGCATCCCCAAACACAGACCCAAGAACGGAATGCGATGCTCACGGGCATAGCGAATCGCCTCAATTTTGCCGTCTACCCCCCGCACGCCAAAGCCGCCCGGCACAATAATGCCGTGCATTTGGTCTAAAAATTGCTCAGCCCCCTTTTCCTCAATCTCTTCTGAATTCACCCAGTGTAGGGTTATCGAAACACCTGCCGCCAGGGATGCGTGGCGCAGCGACTCCACTACAGAAAGGTAGGCATCTGAGAGCCGCACATATTTGCCAACAATGGCAACGTTGGCCTGCTTGGTCGGCTGATAAAGCTGATCGACCAAGGTTTGCCACTGGCTCAGATCGGGGGTGCGATCTTCCATGTTGAGCTGCGTTAAAACCTGTTGGGCTAAGCCCTCCTGCTCCAGAATTAGCGGCACTTCATAGATACTGCTGGCATCTTGACAGGTGATCACAGACTTGACAGGGACATCGCAAAATTCTGAGAGTTTGTCCTTAATGCCAGGGTAGAGGGGGCGATCGCACCGGCACACCAGCACATCGGGCTGAATCCCAATCGAGCGAAGTTCCTTGACGGAGTGCTGGGTGGGCTTTGTTTTCATCTCTCCGGCTGCTGGAATCCAGGGGATCAGCGTAACGTGAAGATACAAAATATTCTGCCGTCCCACATCTTTACGGAATTGGCGAATGGCCTCCAAAAAGGGGAGAGACTCAATATCTCCGACCGTGCCGCCAATTTCGGTGATCAGCACATCGGGGGTCGTATCTTGAGCAACCCTAAAAATCCGCTCTTTAATTTCATTGGTGATATGGGGGATCACCTGCACCGTGCCGCCGTTATAGTCACCGCGTCGCTCTTTGTTGAGGACAGACTGATAAATAGAGCCTGTCGTCACGCTGTTAAGGCGAGACATGGCGGTATCGGTAAAGCGCTCGTAGTGACCCAAATCGAGATCGGTTTCGGCACCGTCATCGGTCACAAAAACCTCTCCATGCTGAAAGGGACTCATGGTGCCAGGGTCAACATTGATATAGGGGTCTAGCTTCAGTACCGAAACCGAAAAGTTTCGAGACTTTAGCAGCCGCCCTAAGCTAGAGGCAACGATTCCCTTACCAATGCTGGAAACCACGCCTCCGGTCACAAACACAAACTTTGTCATAACAGCCTCTGCGGTTTCCCCATCTCACTCAAATCATACTGCTACAGACTCATAGCAGCTCAGGTCTGTAAGGGCAGGTTTTTCCCATAAACCTAGGATTCTCTAATGCAGTATCCGCTAAACCCGCCCCTACAAAATCTGGATATTAAACCCAATCTCACTAGACCAATAAATCTGACACTTTTTGATAGTTATCAAAGCTGCCAGAATACACCAGCCCTTTCGGGATATCTAGGGTCAAAATGGTGCCATCTCGAATCAGCTCCATCGCACTTTCTACACCCACAATGACGGGAATGCCTAAACGTAACCCCAGTACGGCAGCATGACCATGGCGATCGCCATCTTCGGTAATAATCGCTGCTGCCTTACGGATTGCATCTACATGCATGGCTTCAGTATGAGCAGCAACCAAAATTTCTCCGACATGGAAATCCTTGAGGCTGTTGGGGCCATTGGCAATTCGGGCGCGACCGCTGACCGCACCCTGACCGATCCCCACACCTTGACCCATCACCGCCGTCACCAGCTCTACTTTAATGAGATCCGTCGAGCCAGACACATTTTGCAGCGTCCCTGCCGTCATCACCACCAAGTCGCCTTCTTTAACATGGCCTTTCTCTAGCGCCGCCGTAATAGAGGCTTGAAACGTTTGACGCACGGAGGGCAGATTGAGAACGAGTAAGGGCTGTACCCCCCACACCATCTGAAGCTGTCGCGCAATTTCAACGTGGGGTGTAACCGCCAAAATCGGGATGTTGGGTCGAAATTTAGAGACGTTCCGCGCCGTTGCGCCCGTCTTAGTGAGGCTTAAAATTGCCTTTGCGCCCAACTGCACCGCA
>JBGSVR010000217.1:0-4832 GCA_041752855.1 Thermosynechococcaceae cyanobacterium | reverse complement strand
CTTTTTAGGCGTGGTGATAAGGTAATTATGGATGCCAGTGGCGTGGGCATAGGTTTTGGTAGATAGCAGCATATCAGAGCAGTTTAACGCCTGATCGTCTTTCTCAATGACTGCTTAACTATTTTCGCCACCCTGCACTAGTTCTTCGTGAGCTTACTAGCCCATTGATTTTATCTTGATCTCTCAGTATTGGAAACATTTCTTAGTGTACCTCTTTATGAACGTATAAAAATCCGTGATTTTACGGTACTTCTTCTAAACTATGCTCATTTTGACTTCTCGGTGTGAATCTAGCTTGTTTAGCTAGTTTTTGTTACTCATCCTGTCGCATCAGATTGGAGTTAAGCAGTTCCTGCCAACTCAGCCAGCACATCCAATTTTCCTTTTCACTTCAGCCCCACCAGTGGATCACTTTGCAAGTGTCTGGGAATATGGGAGTAAGTGGGACGTGTTCGACCAGTTCTTAAATTTAAGAACTGGTCGAACAGGTTGAGCAGGGTAGCGATGGATGGGCGAGATTCTCGGAATGGGTTGGAGGGGGAAGGGAGAGCGGCAGGACTGTGAGGGGTGATGTGTTCGATGAGTTCATAAATTTAAGAACTAATCGAACAAAAGAGTGGCATGGGGGAGGTGTTCGATCTATTCTTTACTTGAAGAACTAATCGAACAGGACAAGCGAGAATGTCAGAGCTACCCATCCCCGTCTCGAATTTGAATGGTGAAGACTTGTGCAGTGTCAGTGACCTGATGGAATTTCTATCAATGTCGCGCTCTGCATTCTATGGACGGTTAAAGGCGCTAGACATTACCCCCAAGAAGATAGGGAGGGGTGCCTATGTCACACCGAAGCAGGTATCGGATGTGTTGAGTCTGCATAAGTTTTTACATGAAGGAGGGAAGCTAGAGGTCTTTCTAGAGCGACTAAGGACAGGTTCTCTTGTTGCCGTACAGACCGAACAAGTGGCGATCGCCAAAGTTGAAGCTGATGAAGTCATCGAAGAAGAAGCGGTGCAATATGACTTCAGTGGACTGGAAATCTTGCAGAAAGCATCGGATCATGGCTGGCGGCTATCGAGTGGAGAGCTAGGTCAACTATTGAATGTGAGTCAGTCAACGATATCGAGTTACGCCCCAAACTTTCAGGCTAAGGGCTTTAGTTTTACTCGGACTGATGCACGATGGAGGGGAGCGTATGAGTGGAAGATTGAGCAAAAATAGAGGTCATGGGGTTGGGTATTGTGAGTCAATCCGTCAGGCAAAAAGGGTGTTCCGGCTAAGTGTTCGATTTGTCTCTGAAGTAGAGAACAGAAGAACCAGAATGTTGATAGGGTAATGTGTCTGGTCTGTTCTCTACTTTGCGAACAGTTCTGAAAACAGTTTTGAGAACAGGCTGAAGTGAGTCATCAAGGCAAAGTGTCCGGTCTGTTCGTTACATTGAGAACAGGTTGAAGTGAGTCATTAAAACAATGTGTTTGGTCTGTTCGTCACATTGAGAACAGGACAAACAGATCTCAAAACGAGGGTAATGTGTCCGTTCTGTTCTCAACTTTGCGAACTGTTCAGAACCTTTCAATGGGAACGGGGAAGCTGTTTGACTTGTTCTGCATTTTGAGGACATGAGGCCAGGGAGCAGAGGAATCACTAACCCGTTCGATCAGTTCATAAATTCAAGAACTAATCGAACAGGTTAAGTGAATCGCCCCCACCCGTCACCTAAACAACCCGCCGATCCGCCGCAATACCGCTGTCATGCCCCCTCCGAGGCCATGCCGCCGCGATACCCCCGCCGAGTGAGCGCAATGCTCCCGCATATCCTGAGCCGCACGCCAGCCTATGCGATCGCCCCACCAAAGCCCCGCCGTCGCCCAAGCGAGTGAGCGCGAGAATGCACTAGGGCTAAAGTGCTGCTGAATGCGTCGCCGAAGTTTGCGTTATTGGGGTGCCGAAGTTTGTGTCATTGTGCAGCATGTGATCGCCGTCAGCTTATCGAAGCTTGAAGGTGTTTTTGGTCTGACTTTCTGCTGATTTGATTAAATCTGCTTTGTTAGTCAATGTCGCGTGTCGTCATTTGATTGTATGTTGCCTGAATTTGCTAGCTCAAGTTCTTAGGAAGTAGTCATATAAATATTGACATCCTTGGAAATGCGATATATAAGTATTGAGTCGCTACGAGTTCGGGTCTTTCTTATGTACACCATTCCTATGTCAAGTCGAGCTGCACCTACAGCTCTTACTAATTATTTCGGAGAAATAATCGATGATAAATGCAAGCAGTTGCTTCCCCGAGCAACATCGAGAGAACAACTCGTCCTCTTCGCTATCGGAAATCGAAGAGTCTATGGACTCGACATCAAAAAGCACATTGAGCAAAGTACAGGAGGAAGACAAACCATGTCAGTTGGTGCTCTCTACCCCATCCTCCAGTCCCTTGAAAATAAAGGACTTATCGAGTCCGAATGGGGAGATGAAACTACCTGTGGAGCCAGACGAAGGTATCACAGATGTAGTGAACTGGGAAAAGCAGTCATTGATGATGTCCTCTCCACTCAGCAACGTTTGTTGTCAAGTGGGACAGGGCAGATGTCGGAGAACATGGATAGCCAATAGCCTTGGCAAGCTACTCGCTTATATGCTTTATCCTGCTGATTGGGCTGAAGAATGGATGGCTGAGACAGATGCTCGTCGAGAGGCAGTCATTGAAAAAGCCGGATTTAAGCGCACATCTGTCCTATTGCTGTGTGATGCTTGGTGGACTACTGAGTTAGTGCTTGGCAAAGTAGGTCATATCTGGAAACAGTTTAGAGGTGGATAATTGATGCGTCGATTTAACATGTGCTTCCGCTCAGCCCCCTAGTTCACATCCAATAAAGCTAGCAGTTGACTTAAATAGTGCCGCTGGCTTACTGGATTTTGTCAGGCAATACGTCAAATCAAGACGTTGATCAGCTTTATAAATTTCAGTTGGATGTAGGGGATTGTAGGCATCGCAAGCGGTGGGCCTCGCACTCACAACGTCAGGACGTGTCCCCGCCGTAGAGTGTGTTGCTTGGTGTTATGAGGTTGGGTTTTAGCGGAGTGATGAGGGAGAGACTTTAGGGAAGGTGATCGCCCCGCCGCTGCATCACCCCCGCTAATGCCGCCGCCGAGCTGTGGTTTTGGTTGCGACATCCTATAACGATAGAAATCCAGCCCACTTCAGCAGTTGCAGGGCATGAGGCAAAGAGCTGCCGCCTGTTTCCGGTCTGATTTAGTGAAGGCGATCGCCCCATTATCCACTCTGACGCTACTTCAGGCTCACCCCATCTAAAAGACTCTTTCTCTTGCCAGCGCCTACTGGAGCTTCTGCTTTTGGTGGCTCAGGTCTTGCTGTGGCAGAAGCAGCAGCTTTCTGAGTTGGTGCTTTCTCTTGTTCGGCTTGTGCATCTGCTGGAGCCTTTTTCTCGAAGATTTGCACCGCTGCATTCAACAGCTCAAAGCCCGTTTCAGTGTTCTGCCCCAGATCACCGCTGATAGCTGCAACCCATTGAGCAAAAGCATGATCAGTGAACTTCTTGAACATTTTCGGCTTCATTCTCACGGTAAAGATGCGATCTGATCCATCGTTGAGGAAAAACTCAACCTGCTTATCGGGTAACTCACGATGCTTGGGTACCTGATTGAGCTTGCAGGTCAGTTGAATTTTTGCAGGGGTCGCCATAGCCAAAATTTGTTGAGAGGTCAGTGGAACAGCAGTTGCAGTCGATATCGCAATAGGCTCGGTTGGGGGTGTGGATGGTATGGGTTCAGTGGTTGTGGGTTGAGAAGCTTCAGTCGTTTTCGCTTTAGGTATTGGTGCGGGTTTAGGGATATAAGGTTGAGGCGCTACCGTTAGTGGTGCAGCGGAAGGATTATAAAGAATAGCTTTTCGCGGTGGGTCGAAGGGGCCATCGGCTTTGAGGACAGCAAATCTGTTGCCCCTTAGTTCAGCTTCGAGTTTCCAGTATTGCCCATCGGTAGGCGGAGCATTCTCCCAATCTACAGAAAGAGGAATATTGTAAAGGCTCTTATTTTTAATCACCTGCTTGTTGCGATAAATAACGAACCTTGGTTTATCTTCATGGATTTCCCAACATCCGTTCAATTTGAAAACTGTGGGGACTGTGCCCAGAATGTACATTAATTTGAAAGTGAGTTGACCGTCCCGAATATTGGGATAGACCTTAAAATGCTGGCATACTCCTGGCTGATGTTTTAACCTGACCTTGTTGGAAAAGGTAGTAGGGTAGACCGTCTCCCCAATGAAAAGGCTTCCCGTCAAGTCGTCGATTTCTAAAATGCCTTCGACGACCCCGATGGCTTGATAGATACGCAGCTCTTTGTTCTCGGTCATTGAGTCATGTTTTTCAGTTTCAATGATGATAGCGAGTTTCAGGCTGATTATCGCGGATATGATGGCCTTTCACGCCCCACTGCCTGAATCCGGTCTGATGGCGATCGCCAGTGGGAATCGCCTTAGCCGCCCCCGCATCTCTCCATACGCAGCAAGCCAAGACGATCCCATGAGATTGTAGCCGCCAATGTGGGGTTTTGCAGCGATCATCCTATTGGGATAGAAATAGAGCTGCTGCCTTGCCCAGGTCTTAACGCGAAATTTAGCGAGAGGGCGCAGGAGGAGAGAGAGCGCCATCGCGTCAATTAAGTTGAGGTAGTGCGATCTTCGACTTTGGACAAATCTGAAGGTCAAATGGGCTGAACGCTATGCAAGAAAGGATAATGACGGTTTCAATCTAAAGCCCCGTCATTATCGCCACCTCCATTATGCCTATTCCTCTCACTGCATCTGAGTTTAAGAG
>JBGSVR010000216.1:0-5000 GCA_041752855.1 Thermosynechococcaceae cyanobacterium | reverse complement strand
TTTAACGCCCCTAAAAATGTTGCCACCACCCACCACAACCGCAATTTGGATGCCCTGTCGGGCGACATCCGCAATTTCTTCGGCAACCTGCTGCACTACGGCGGGGTCAATGCCGTAGGGTAAGCTCCCCATAAGAGCTTCACCGCTGAGTTTCAACAAGACCCGCTGATACGTGTTTCCCATGCAGCGCTTCTGTTTTGCTCAAAATACTTCCCACTTAAGATAGCAGGTTGCCGACACTTTACAATGGGTCTTATGAGAATGGGTTTGTGCTAAAGCTCGTCGAAATCTAGGAGACTAGCAGTGATTGTTGCAGCGTCAGAGCCGAAGTCTGAGATTTTATCTAGCCCCGTGGGAGAACAGCGGGTAGTGCTGCACGGCATGTCTTGGGATGCTTATCTCCAGATTTTGGACGCACTGCCCCAATCTCGGAGCGCTCGGCTAACCTATGACGAAGGAGTGCTAGAAATTACGGTGCCGTTAGAAGATCATGAATTTTCCGGTCGATTGATTGAGCGTTTTATTTTTACCCTTGTAGAAGTTTTGGGGCTGCGGATTAAAACGATGGGTTCAACCACGATGAACTATCCTTTTCTGCAAAAGGGCGCTGAGCCAGATAATGCTTACTACATTCAAAACCAGCCTTTGGTGAAGGGGCGCAATGTGAATTTTGCTCAAGACCCGCCTCCTGATTTAGTGGTGGAGGTAGACATTACCCATACCGATATCCGAAAAAATCAGTTTTACGCCAGGATTGGAGTGCCAGAGTTTTGGCGTTTTAATGGCAAGGTTTGGCGAATTTATCGGCTTGAGTCTGGGGAATATGTTGAAGTTGAAGTCAGCCCTACCTTTCCGCAAGTGCCAAAGGATCGGCTCTATCAGTTTTTGAATCAGGCGAAGGATGACGAGATTGAGGCAGTGCAGGCACTACGGGCAGCGATGACGTGTTGACGAGCTATATTTGATGCGATCTCGTTAAGGCATCCAAAACTCTAATGCTTTGAAAGCACTGAAGTCACGAAAATTGTAAGTCCACACCGGACAGCGATAGCGTAGTGCCGTAAATACAACCGTCGCATCTTCCAGAGAGCCATGCCAGCTAGGAAGCTTAAGCATCATTTCTTGAATTGACTGAAAATCGTTGCGCTCTAAAATCAGCGTGTGTAAACTCTCGTCCATGACCTGCAATGCCTGCTGAGCAGCAGTAGGCCGAGTTCTTTGGAGTAGCCATTTGTAGACTTCAAAAACAATAGGAATTGGCGCTAGCAGCATGACTTCAGATTCTATAAGTTCCTGGAACCCAGTGACGCACTGAGCATGGTAGGTGTCCTTGGCATAAAACAGGCCAATGAGAGGCCCTGCGTCAATTACGAGCTGTTTCAATCGTTAAAGTCCTCAGCATGTTCAGAAGCTCCGCGTGGAGCTTCCTTCACAATTCCAGCCAGTTCTAGCAGCTTAGAGCCGTCCTTAGGCATCAATCTAATTTCTAAAACATCCTGAATGAGACTGGTCAAATCTTCTTCTGGATGTTGCTTCAGATATACATTCAACTGATCAGCGAGTTGATCGGGTATCTCTAGCGTAAGTTGTGTCATGGTTTTAAGCTAAATCCTCTAAAGCTTTCTAAGATCTTAATCTCTGGCTCACGATTGTGCCCTTCTAATATGCGTTAGTAAGAGGAAGGGCGATCGCCAAATCACACTCTATGGATCAATCTCGTATGTCTGAAAGTCGGCCTGTCATTGTTGGTATTACGGGGGCTTCGGGTCTAATTTATGCAGTGCGGACGCTGAAATACCTTTTGCAGAGCGGATTTTCTGTCGAGCTAGTGGCTTCCAAAGCCACCTACCAAGTCTGGAAGGCTGAAAACAATGTGCAGATGCCTGCCGAACCCGATAAGCAAGAGCAGTTTTGGCGATCGCAGGCCGATGCTTGGACGGGCACGCTCACCTGCCACCCTGCCACGGACGTGGGCGCAACCATTGCTAGCGGCTCGTTTCGTGCGGCTGGAATGCTTGTGATTCCGTGCAGCATGAGTACCGTGGCAAAGCTGGCAGCGGGGTTAAGTACAGACCTACTAGAGCGAGCGGCGGATGTACAGCTTAAGGAAGGACGAAAGCTGGTGGTGGTGCCCCGCGAAACGCCCTTTAGCCTCATTCATCTGCGAAACTTGACCACCCTTGCCGAAGCTGGGGCACGGATTGTGCCAGCCATTCCGGCCTGGTACCATCAGCCCCAAACCATTGAAGACCTGGTGGATTTTGTAGTTGCCCGCGCCCTCGATCAGCTTGACATTGACTGTGTGCCATTGCGACGTTGGGAAGGTTCACGGGCTGAATCTATGGCGCATCTTTCCACTGAGGGGTCAGATCTCGAAAGTTAAAGCTAGAAACCCCAGGGTGACAGCTTATACAGGTGCCAATTTTGACAGGCTCTGTAAACTTTACTTTGGGGTGGAGAATTTTGAAATACTGCGATCGCGCCACGCGGTAGGGCGGATCTTCTGTGGGGTTATTGGGGCGAGAAAAGGTGCGGGCATATTTCCAGGCTAGTGCCAGGTCTGGGTTCCGCATGGGTGTCCAAGGCACGCCATAGTGGTTGTCGTCTTCTAAAATATTTTTCCAGGATTCACTGGGCAAAACTTCTGGCGGAATCCCAATATGGCAGGTGGCACACCGCGCTAAATAGGTCTCTTGGGCAAGCTGAAGGGATGCAGGGATGGCATCTACGGTACCTATCGCAGGGGTAGCAGCCTGAGCTAGTACGGCAGCAGGCTGAGCGGCTTCTGAGACAGAATTTTGGCTAAGGGTTAAAGTCCAGCCGCAGAGACTGCTAAAGCCCAACACCAAAAGCACTAGAGTCCATACAGATTGCCGAGATTTACGGCGAACTCGCGGTAATCTGCGCCCCTTTTTTCTGAATTTCAACATACGTTGCATGTTTCCATTGTCATGATTTCTATCCTGCCGCATCCTCAGTCATTGTAGGGCCACGGACGAGCAAAATTGCGCACTTGCTTTGACGGGCGATCGCCTCTGGGATATTGCCCTGTAAAACCTGAGTAAATAGCCCATTGCGGCTGGCTCCTAGCACAATAACATCTGCCTCAATGCCCTCTGCAAAGGCCAAAATCGTAGGCACAATCTCCCCCGTCAACTCTAGCCCCTGAACGTGCCCCTTGCACTGAGGACTAGGTAAGTGACGGCTTCAGCCCCAAACACATTAATGAGCGGCGGTAGCCAGCCCAAGGCATGAGCCGTATTAGGGCCACCCGCAACAGGTACGAGCCAGCGCTTGAGCGCCATTGACTGAATGTTGACAGGCCACTTGAATAACAGCACCGGACTAGCCGCCTGACGTAAAATCACGTCTACGGTGTTCCCAAAAACGCGATTACCCGTACTTGCTGAACCCTGCCAGCCCATCAAAATCAGGTCAATATGCCGCTGTTTTTCAACTTCTAAAATCGCTTGGGCAACATCATGAGCCACCCGCACCTGAGTATGAACTGAAACCTGATGCCGCTCACCGTAGCGCACGGCGCGCTGGAGAATTCGCCGACTGTGAGCCGTTTTGACAGGCGTTTCTGAAGGCTGACGATTGCGAGGGATTGAGATAATTTGGATACATTCCACCTCATAATGGCGATCGCGGGCAATGGCAACCGCCAGCTTCATTAATATCTCCGCCGTCTCTGGATTCGCCAAGGGCACTAGCATTCGCCCCTGGCCTACGGCTGGGCTTTGGGTTTGGTAGACGACATAGGACGGATCCGGAAACGCACTGAGATGACAGCTTGCCCCCGTTACTGCTAAAGACTCTGAGCGAATAATATCGGCACGGGTAATAATGCCCACCAGTTTGCGACCTTCCACCACGGGCAATCGGCTGACTTCAAAACGATTGAAGGTGTACAGCACGCTCGACAAAGTATCCTCTGGCGCAACCGTCACGGGCTGTGGGGTCATAACGTCGCGGATGGGCGTGGTTTCAGGAGGCAGCGATCGCGATCCTGTCTTAGTCAAATCAGTCTGGGTGAGAATGCCCACAAGGCGACCGTTTTCAATAACAGGGAAGCCTCGATGGTGCGATCTTGCAAACGCCTTCATTGCCTGTGCAAGAGAGAGTTCGCTGGAGAGGGTTTCGACGCGGCGCTGCATAATATCTGCGGCGGTGAGTCGGTCTAGCATTCCCTCTACGCTGTCGGGTTCGCTGCCTGTCTGAGTTAAGTCAATGCCTTGGCGCTGAAGTAAGCGGTTGTAGAGTGAACCAGGGCTAACCTTTTCTGCCACTAAATAGGCCACGACCGAACTCATCATGAGCGGCAGCACCAGGTTAAAATTTGTCGTCATCTCAAAAATAATGACGATGCCCGTAAACGGAACGCGGCTCACCGCGCCAAAAAAAGCGCCCATCCCCACTAGGGCGTAGGTTGAAGATAAGCCTGCTGCGAGGAAGTGGCTTTGCAGCAGCCCCACCAACTGCCCTAAAGATGCACCCAACACTAAGCTCGGCGCAAACAGGCCACCTGGTGCCCCAGAACCAAAGGCGACCAGCGATAGCCCAAACCGCACCACAAAGGCCAGCGCCACAATCGGCCAATCGGCTTCGCCCATGCTGATCCACTGACGCAGACCCTCTAGGTTTTGAAACGAAGTGGGTAATAAGCCGAGCAAGGTACCGCTGCATAGCCCCGCTAACGAAATGCGCCAAGGCAGGCCAATGGGCAAAAATCGCTGATTGAGGTTGAGGCTGACTAGTAAACCTCGGTTAAAAAGGCCACCAAATAACCCTGCCAGCGCGCCCAGCAGAATGTAGAACGGAATTTCTGGAATTGAAAAACTGGTGTAGCTGGTTAGGGTTGACAGGTTGACCGCAAGACTTTGACCTCCCAAGGTTCTAGCCACCACTGCGCCGATAAACGACGATAAAATTGCGGTTCCAAGCGTTAACCCCGACAAATCCCGTAATAGCTCTTCTACGACAAACAGAACGCCTGC
>JBGSVR010000215.1:0-8236 GCA_041752855.1 Thermosynechococcaceae cyanobacterium | reverse complement strand
AAACTCTTAAACTCAGATGCAGTGAGAGGAATAGGCATAATGGAGGTGGCGATAATGACGGGGCTTTAGATTGAAACCGTCATTATCCTTTCTTGCATAGCGTTCAGCCCATTTGACCTTCAGATTTGTCCAAAGTCGAATTCTAATGCGCGTATAGTTATTTTTGAGTCTTCTTTGAAGATTTTTTGCTCGTAAGATCCCTTCTTGATTATCTAATGTAGATAAAACATCATTGATTACATCTAGGAGTCTTGAGATTTGCGACTCCATGAGCTTTAACTCCTCATCTGTTCTGTTTTTATAATTGCCAAAGTCTTCAAGAGTTAATGTTGTTGAACGCTCAAGCGCCGTTAGGCGATCTTCTAGACCACCCACTCGATCTTCTAATTCAGCCAGACGATTACGAACAGCATTGATTCCCAGGATCTCGCCAAGCCAGTTAAGCTTCGTAGCTTCTTTTCTTTAAATCCAATAACTTGGCCGAAGCTTCAAATGCTTCATACCCCTAACTTAGTATGCCCAAAGGGAGACACTAAAAACGTAGCAATCTGGTTTGTCTACTTTGCCAGCCAATTGTTCTCAAACCCCTGGTGTAGCTCGGATCGACTCCAAGTAGACTCCAAATTAAAGCATACGTCTTGACGTACAATAAAACCAACGTACAATGAAATCAACGTATAAAATTATGCAATGAGAACGAATCCTGGCGGACAGCTTTCACCGACGGATGTGGTAGGGCGTGATCGCCTGATCGAAAAGCTTTGGCGTATTCTGGAGCGACAAAGTTTAGTTTTGACCGCAGAGCGTCGGATGGGTAAAACAAGCATTTTGAAAAAGATGGCGGCTGAACCTAAGGATGGTGTGCGCGTATTCTTTCGGGACTTAGAAGCACTCCGAACACCCTTAGAATTTGTGGACTGCGTTTATCAGGATGTTCAGGCCGATCTCAGTCGTAAGGGGCGAACCCTGAATCGGGTGCGTCACTTTATGGAGCAGTTTGGCGGAATTGAAGTTCAGGGGTTTAAGCTGCCCCAGGCCGTAGCTCCTCACTGGAAAACGATTCTGACGAAAACCCTAGAGGATTTAGCGGAGCATCAAGAGGGTTTGTTGATTTTTGGGTGGGACGAGATCCCAATGATGCTCGATAACATAAAGCGCAGCCAGAATGAAACGACCGCTATGGAGGTTTTGGATACGCTGCGATCGCTGCGGCAAATGATTCCCACGGTGCGGATGATCTTTACTGGCTCGATTGGGCTACATCATGTGATCACTCGCCTCAAGGAAATAGGCTATGCGAACTCCCCTACCAACGATATGTTTACGGAGGATGTATCTCCCTTAGACCTAGAAGCGGCCCGTAGTTTGGCGATAGGACTACTCAAGGGAGAACAGATTCGAGGTGAAGATGACGCTGTGCTGGCAGAGGCGATCGCCACCGCAGTAGATTGTTTTCCGTACTATATTCACCATGTGATTGACGAGTTGAGGTGGACAACGACGACTCGAACTCCAGAGCAGGTCAACGAGATTGTGCAGGCCAACCTTTGCGATGAGGCCAATCGGTGGGATCTGGCCCATTATCGAGAACGCATTGATACCTACTACAGTGGAGCAGAACAAACGCTGGCCTTGGGGATTTTGGATGAGTTGGCTGCGACAGATCTCCCCTTATCGCAGCGGGAACTACTGGATCGGTTAAATGTGCAAAGCATCGGTCAAGATTTAGAGCAAGTCCGCAAGGTCTTAAAGCTAATGGGGCGTGATCACTATGTTCTACAACAGCCAGACGGTGGATATCGGTTTAAGTTTGGGCTAATTCAACGCTATTGGAAGCTGAGCCGAGGGCTGTAAAGATGCAGAAGACGACGTTATTTTCGTTTACCCCCAGTTTGATGGATGGGGAAACCCTAGAGGCTATTTTTGTGCAGCGGGAAGCCTTGGCGGCAGACTTGGTGGCGCGGGTGCGCGACAGTGTTTTAACGGCCACTAAGCTGCATACGCTAATGATTGGGTCACGAGGAATGGGCAAAACTCATTTGGTATCGCTGGTGCATCACCGAATTCTGGCGATGCCAGATCTCAAAGAGCGGCTGCTCATTGCTTGGCTACGGGAGGAAGAATGGGGCGTTACGTCGTTTTTAGATCTGCTGCTGCGGATTTTGCGGGCGTTAGGAGAGGCAGACCTAAGCCTAGAGGCTCGGATAGAGGCACTCTACGAGCTTGCCAGCGACGAAGCGGAAACGGCTGGGGTGAGATTGCTGAATGAATGCATTGGCGATCGCACTCTATGGCTGATTGCCGAAAATTTGGATGATTTATTTAACGGGTTAGGGGAGCCAGGGCAACAGCACCTAAGGGCCTTTTTACAGACCTACGGCAATTGCACGGTGCTGGCAACCTCGCCTCGCCTCTTTAATGGGGTGCAGCGGCGCAATGCCCCCTTTTATGGATTTTTCCGCCCAGTACACCTCAATGAGTTGACTGCAACAGAGGCACAGCAGCTTTTGTTGAATATTGCCCAATTACGGCAGCAGACGGACTTAGTGGACTTTCTGCAAACCCCCACGGGACAAACCAGGGTTAAGGCGGTGCAACATTTGGCCGGGGGCAACCCCAGAATTTACATCATTTTTGCGGATTTTTTAACCCATCAATCTCTGGATGAATTGGCATCGCCATTTATGAGTTTGGTGGATACCCTCACGCCTTACTATCAATCACGGATGCAATATTTATCGCCCCAGCAGCGCAAGATTGTGGAGCTACTGTGTGAGAAAAAATACCCCTTAACCGTTAAAACTATTGCCCAGCGCTGTTTTATGACGGCACAAACAGCCTCTAGTCAGCTCAAAGAGCTACGGGACAAGGGCTATGTCAAGGCAGACTCGATTGGGCGTGAGTCGTTTTATGAAATTGCTGAACCGCTGATGCGGATTTGCTTAGGGGTAAAAAAGGAACGGGGTGAACCCCTGCGGTTAATGGTTGATTTTTTGCGAGTTTGGTACCCGAAAACTGAACTCCTAGCGATGAAGCAAGCGTTATTGATGGCTCCTGAACGCTCTGCTATGGTGAGCCGTTATCTAGAACGAGCCTTGGATGATGGGGAGTTTGTCGATGAAGATCCTCGCATTCAGGCTTGTTTAGACGAAATTCAAGCACTTTTTGATCAAAAAAATTACAGTAAGGCGCTCAAAATCGCGGAAAAGCTGCTTCAGGTGCGCGACTCCTGGGTGGAACGACGAATGTATGGAAATGCTCTTTTTTTGCTTGGACGCTATGAAGAAGCAATCGCCAATTATGACCATGCTCTCCAACTCAAACCGGACTACCATCTAGCCTGGAACAATCGAGGCGGTGCCTTAGCCAACTTAGGGCATTACGAGGAGGCAATCGCCAGTTATGACCATGCCCTCAAACTCAAACCTGAAGACCATCTAGCTTGGCACAATCGAGGCTGTGCCTTAGCCAACTTAGGGCGTTACGAGGAGGCAATCGCTAGTTATAACCATGCCTTCAAACTTAAACCTGAAGACCATCTAGTTTGGAACAATCGAGGCAGTGCCTTATTCGAATTAGGGCGCTATGAAGAAGCAATCACCAATTATGACCATGCCCTCAAACTCAAACCGGATTACCTTAATACTTGGTACGGCCGAGGCAATACCTTATTAAAATTAGGGCGCTATGAAGAAGCAATCGCCAGTTATGACCATGCCCTCAAACTCAAACCTGAAGACCATCTAGCTTGGCACAATCGAGGCTGTGCCTTAGCCAACTTAGGGCGTTACGAGGAGGCAATCACCTGTTTTGACTATGCCCTCAAACTCAAACCTGAAGAGCATCTAGCCTGGAACATTCGAGGCTGTGCCTTAGCCAACTTAGGGCGTTACGAGGAGGCAATCACCTGTTTTGACCATGCCCTCAAACTCAAGCCGGACTACCATCTAGCCTGGTGCTGGAAAGGTGATGTTTTAAGCCAACTCAAACGCTATAAAGAAGCTATTGCTGCTTACGATAAAGCTCTAGAAATCAAGCCAGTGGGTGAACCCATTGAGTCTTTGCGATCTAGGGCTATTGCAGTCCTAAACTGTTGGGAAGACAACTACAAAATGCTAGAAACATTCCTAAAGCAAGAAAAGCCTATTGATGCACAATTTCTAGAACAAACGGTGTGGAGTTTATTCACCACGGTTCTAGATTCAAACCAATGGCAACCAAACATTGTTCAACTGGTCAACACCTTAGAAACACATGCTCTGCTACCTGAGCTAGGCGTAGCCCTCGTCAACACCAGCGCTGAACTGGTTTCAGACCTTGTGAGCCAAGCCAAAGCCACCGCATGGCGAGATGCCTGGATAGAAGGGGTTGGTAAAAAGCCAGCCTTCGACCTACCCGTAAGGCTACTTACCACTGCACTACACTACAAACAAACCCCAAAAGACTCCCGCGTTTTCCTAGAGCTACCCAACGAAGAGCGCAAAATTCTACAACAAGCTCTGGGGCTAATTTCAGACTCTGCCCACTCAACCTAAAAGCAAACCGTCTTGTTTGAGCCTAGAACCTCAGCTTGTTTCTATAGCGTTCACAACACTTCCCCACTTCCTCATCAACACCGGAGCTACAGTATCCGCTCTAGCTCCGGTGTCTTGCGCTCCGCTGCCCCCGCGACTACCGCACCGCCTCCGCCTGAACGGAGGTTATGGCAATGACCTTGGCAGATTCAGGCGTAGACTCAGGTAATCATCCCTCCCCCCATCGCCTGCAAAAACTGGGCTTTAGCTTGCTTCTGTAGTGATCGCCCTCTCTCCCACCTCACCGCCGCCCTTCCAACAGTTCTTCCAAAGACTGCGCTTCCCGTCCCTTCTCCGCTTGCCCTTTCCAGAAAGCCGTTTTCGCCGCCTGATAGCCCACCTTAATTGGAATAGGTCTTACGCCCTTACCAACCAACCCTAAGTCAACTGCATGGCAAGATACGCATCCATCCCATGCCCAAACAACCGACTGGCAAAAGTATGCCGCCCTCGCTGGCGATAGAAATTCTCCGACCCCGCCTTTGCTAAACCCTTCACCATGTAATACATGCCCTAGCAACCCAACCGCCCACAGCATTGACCACAGCAAAGAACGATCGCCCCCACAGCTTGAGCAAACGAACCTTCGCTCCGCTTCCGCCAAACTAGCGCAATGCGATCGCCCATTCCGCAAAGCACCAGCTCGGCTTTGGTCAGGCGTTCGCCCCGCACCCACAAGCCCTCGACCAGCCATAGCCCTGTGATCGCCCAAGCCCCCAACCACAGCAAAGCCTCTGCCTACTTCTGCCAGCCTGAGTTGGGCGATCGCTCAATACCGCAAGCATTCGCCAAACTTGGGTCAAGCGATGGAAGGGGCGATCGCAGCAGGAGCATTGGGATAAAGCCAAGGCACAGCGGTAGTGATGCCGTCGTTTTCGGGATAGTGGCGATCGCGTGGACAGAATTGCTGTATCTTACTGTCTCAAGGGGAAAAACGAGATCCTGCTGAGATATTGGGGGTCAAGATGAGTAAGACGCAAAATGACTCTGATGCGGTCGGTTTTCTGCTCAAGAGTGCGGGTAAGTTTCCGATACTGGCAGGCGACCAGGAAATTGAGCTAGGTCGTCAGGTTCAAGCCATGATGAGATTACAGCAATTACCGGAAAATGAGCGACCTGAAGACTGGCCTATGATTGTGAGTCGAGGCCAAAGGGCAAAAAACCAGATGATCCAGAGCAACCTACGTTTGGTCATCAAAGTTGCCAGAAAGTATCAAACAATGGGAATGCCCCTAGAAGACTTAATACAAGAGGGCACCATCGGGTTAAATCGTGGGGTAGAAAAGTTTGACCCAGAGCGGGGCTTTAAAGCATCGACATACCTTTACGCTTGGATCAATCAGGCCATAAGGCTGGCGCTCGGTAACATGTCAAAGATGATCCGTCTGCCGATGCACATGAATGAGCGGATCATAAAACTTAAACGGATCACCCGCGAGATGACGCAAGCGACAGGCAAAAGGCCAAGTCCTGAAACATTACGCAAGGCAATGGAACTGAACGAAGACCAATGGGACATCACCCTGAAGTCATTGCAGGATGCGATCTCGTATGACATTACCGTGTCAACAGAAGATAAAGAGACAAGCTTAATTGATCTGCTGCCGAGCGACCTAGAAACGCCTCAAGAGGGTCTTGATGAAATGAGCGATCGCGCCAAGGCCGAGCAGATATTGCAAGCGATTAGCGAACGCGAAGCGTATGTGTTGGGATTGCGCTATGGGATAGGACAAGAGGAAGGACGGTCATTGGTGGAGATTGGTCGGATCATGGGCGTGAGCAAGCAACGAGTAAAACAGATTGAAGACAAGGCCATGAAATCAGCCCGAAAAGCCGCACAGCAAGCGCAGCTATCGGCATGATGGCAAGCGTTTAAGAGATCAATCATCGAAAGCTCTGGTGATCGCCATGCATTCGCAAAGCTCAAGTTATCCGGTGCTTTGCAGCAGTAGTGTGATGCGATCACACGGCTTTAAATAAGCAAATGGGTAGCGGTGGTTGCTTAGCGGTGAATAGCCAAAAGACATGATTAGATAAATAAGTATATCCATAAATAACGCAAGCCTTATTTATGGATATACTTATTTAACAAATTCTGCATTTAAAGCATTAAGTATATCTAGGTTGACATATTTATGTATATAGTGCATTATTTATTTTGTGATTTAAGGATTAATATATTTTCTTCTATAGATATTTATCTAAATCCTTAATTCAAGATTGACTTACTGATCTATTTTAAGTTTTACTTATTGATGCATGTATGTCATTAGAAGAATAATTGCTTCAGGAGAATGCATAACGCCCTATGTATATACTTTGTTGCGCCTCTTTATCTGGAGGCCAAGGAAAGACAACGGCTTGCTATTTCATGGCTAGGAAGCTAGTAAACGATGGATTTCGAGTGTTGTTGATTGACGGTGATCCTCAAGCAAATCTCACTTTATATAGTGGTATTGAGCTAAAGCCAAACGATCCAACACTACTCGAAGTGCTAAAAGAAGTAATACGTCCTGAAGAAGCTATATATGAAATCTCACTCTTTAACGGGGAGATAATCCCTGCTGATAATGGATTAATTTTGGCTCAAGATTATTTACCATCCACTGGAATTCCTGCACTTGTACTAAGAAATCTTCTGACCGATGACACAGCACCAGCAGGTGTCGATGTTGTGATCATAGATTCCCCTCCACAAGGAAGTCACCTGTGGTCTACTTGCATTTGCGCTGCTGACGGAATACTGATTCCTGCTGAGGCAGGATCTAAAGGGGTTAATAGCGTAGAGACAACACTAACAACCTTAGACACCCTTAAAAGACGTAGAAAAGCCTTTACAGGTGAAGTTCTTGGAATTTTACCTTTCAGGGATAAATGGATTGGTAACACTCAAACTGATCGCAGTAAGAAAGGAACAACCGCGATGAAAAAGATTGCGGAGGAAGAAGGTTTTAGCCTTTACAATTCAATTCTTGAATCTGAGCAATATAAAAAGGCAATTGATGCAGGTAAAACTCTAGCAGAAATAGGCCATGCAGATCTAGAAACTCCATTCAACCAAGTGGCTAAAGATATAAAAGCCAAAATTAATTAGTTACCTATTTACCTATTGCCTTATTTACTCATTGCCTTATTTATGGATTAAATTATATAAATTTTAGTTCAATAAGACTATACCCTCTATTTTCACAGGATGCAATGACTAATTCTAGCGATGCCTTTGACCGTGTTACACGCCGCAGAGCAGTAGTGCCAGTACGAGACAACTCTTATTTGCCTGTGGCTGAATCAACGATGGCACCTTCAACTGAAAAAGAAAATTCGACTGAAGTCCATATTCCTGACTCTAAGGCTAAAAGAAGTCAGCCTTCTCAAAGACAGAGTTTAGAGGTGAGTAACCCTGAGAAAGAGGAATTAATAACTGTTACAATTCGTGTCACTAAAGCTTTAAATGAGCAAACAAAGCGATATTTTCAACCTTCATTTAAGCGCGGAAACTTTAGCACTTTTGTACAAGCAGCATTTGAATTATTGAGTCAAGATGACGCTAACCTAAATATAGAAAAAATGCGAAATCAGGTTCTTGAAAAGTCAGCAAGAATCGCAGAAAAACGCACCCAAGAAGGGAAACGCAAGCGAGTAATGACAATGTACGATAACGA
>JBGSVR010000214.1:0-12481 GCA_041752855.1 Thermosynechococcaceae cyanobacterium | reverse complement strand
TGTAGAGGGGAGAGTTTTTTTAAGCATTCTGGTTGATGAGTGGTTTCTGATTCCAGAATGCTTGCTCTCCTTCAACCTTGTCAATTCCCATTCTCCACAGCGTCCCAGCCCTTTGTCTCAAACTTTTGTCAGTCAACCAGGTCGGTGAGTTCGCTGTAATAGAGTTCTGGAAATATATCGCCTAAGATTCTCTTTTGCCAAACATAGAAAAAGTCAGATAGTTCAGCGTATTGAATAGTTGAGTAATATGGCGGATCTGTGATGATCGCATCAATGCTTCGATCTTCTAAATGAACGAGACTATCCGCTGAAGCTAAATCAATTTGAGATGCTTTTTCAGTATGGCTTTCTAGTTCTTGAAAGCTTGATGAATTGATTTTTGTATTGAGTAGGCTACAGAGCTTAGTATAGTCATCGGATGCAGATTTTGCCTGATATTCCCATAGTCTTTCACTTCCATTGGTTTCTGGATAATTCCACATCAAATTTAAAGCATGAGTTCCTGAAGCCGATTCTACTTTTGGCCCAGTAACGTTAACGTGAGCTAATCTATTATTCTTATCTACACATCGATCTAAAACCATCGTAAGGTATGTAGCGATCGCCCGTAGTTTTTCTTCACCTAGTTCTACTCTAATCTTTTCTTTAGCTTCATTAATAATATCAACATAAGTCACCAAAGTTAATAGCTGACGAGGATTAAAAAAGAGTTTCCAATTAATTAAACCTAATTGATCAACACAATCTCTTTCATACACTCGATTACTATAAGGAATATGGATATCTGGAATCAAATAACTTTTGTTTGAATTCTCAATTTCCTCTAATTTCTTTTTAGCCAACTCAAAACCCGTTAAATCATCAATTTGAGCAATCCTAAATTCTAAATTTCCTTGTCCTTTTTTAAAAGCAACGGCGTAAAGTTGATGACCTAAGCCGAAATTTTTCGCTTGATTTTTGATAATAGAATCTTCAATAATTAATTCACAATTAGGACATTTTCCGACTCCGCGACTCATCGTAGAAAAATCATCAGGATTATAATCAATGTCAGATGTTTGAATAGAATTGCCTTTACCTTTTCTACTCTTAATCAAAACAAAATCAACCCTTTTTTCTGCCAGATTCGGAATTGGTTTAACCGCACAAATTCCACCCTTTTTTATCGCACTCGGCGATCTATCAAGCCACCAATTTGGACTAAGCGGTACAGTTGTCTGACAACTCGAACAAACCACAGTATGCGCCCAGAGATAATTTTGCACCTTCTCCCCATTCTGAGATGGGAAAAACTCCCTTAGCCGCTTCTCCGCCTCATCACCAACCCACTTCACCCATTTATCAATATCCTCCTGCAACGCAGCCCCAAACTTTAGCGGATACTCGAGCGCCGCCTTCATCGTCACCACCGCTACAGGATTCAAGTCAGACGCAAACACCCGCAACCCGTACCGCGCCGCCTCAAAAGGTATCGATCCACCACCCGCAAACGCATCCAACACCGCAGGAGTCTTATCCCCCCACATTTGCTCACAAAGCTCCTGCACCCGCTTCACCCGCTCAGGAGTTGGCGGCGTTTTATATAGCCTTATGCGTTGGTGGCGATCACTCTTCTCTACATCATTTTCATTTGCCCTAGCCCGATCCAACCCCAACAAATACTCAAACTCCTCCATGCTGATATCCGCAGGCAGCAGCGAACCCAGTACACTGGCTCGACTAAAAGAGAGTGGCTTACGTGAATACCAACGATGTAGCCCCTTAAACGGATTTCCGCCATGCTCGTAATAAACCTGCTCATTCAGCAGCTTCACCGGAAAGATTTTTTCAATAAAAACGGGCTTACGCTTCGGCTCAGACATGGACAATCACTAATTATCAAGAAATCTCGAAATAGCCATCCTCAAGAACATCAGGCAAAAACTGCCGACCTTCTGAGGGTAACTTTTCTAAAAACAACACCAAACACCACTGCTCTAAATCATCAAGAAAAGCCGCAGAAGGCACAAAAACCCCCTGTGTTAGAGTTGTGTTGCGAATAAAAGCTGCTGTTGACCTTGCAACATTTTTATCCTTATAACAATCCGGCGCATCCTCCAACGAGAGCGCAGACCATACTGATTGTTCCCTGAGATCCAGAACATGATCCAGCATGACCTCAAACCGATAGACCTTCCGTCGATAGGTCTTTGCCGCTAACCCCACTGTCCGGTTAACTTGAAAATGTCGGGCGTATTCTGCCAGAGCCACATTTTTCTCTTTAGCTAGATATAGCGTTGGCTCACCCGCCACATTCCAACGATTTTCAGTGCTTCTCCCTGCATAGCTGAAGTCATAAATGTCGTAGCTTCTACCAGGTGTATCGGGGATGTGTCGAACTGCATATCCTGACCAGGGCTGAATCAAAGACTGTAACGTCATCCGTTAAAATCCAGTCCCCTCAAAATCGGCCGCCAACGCAGCCATCACAGGCTCAAACTCCCCCAGTCCAATCAAATCCAGGCCAGAGTGCCCTCCAAACACAGGCAATGGCGTTGAAAGAAATTCCTTCAACCCTTCCGGTTTATAGATTCTAGACCCCAAATCAACGATTTCTTTGAGCTTAGCCATCTTACGCAAAAGGTCTTCATCCGTAAGCCGCCGTTCCTCTCGTTCCCAACGACTAACCGTTTTAGGGCTTACTCGCAAAAGTGCGCCCAGCCGTTCTTGTGAAAGCGCCAACCCCTGACGAATTTCCACTGGATCTAAAACTGAAGCCATCGCTATAGACATAATCTTGCCTAACTCGCTTTTCAACTCTAATCTAACGCATTGTCTGGACTTTTGTCTAAATCAAAATCTCAATCAGTGCCTAGGTAGGTCTTAATCACCGAGCAAAACTCGCATTGCTTTCAATGCAGGGCTACGTTTGCCATTTGTAACCTTAGCAAACCAGTAATGTGCTTCCTCATTGCTCATTGCCGTAATGCCCTGGCTGATATTGGCTATCCGCTCTGGTTTAGAAAGCGGTTGCAACGCCTGAAACAACAGCGCCACACTAACCCCAGATTCTTCATCCAGCACATAAGGCGTTTGACGACTATAGGTAAGCGTCTTTGGGTCGTACTTATTGGCCTTCAGATAGCTGTAGATTGCCTGACGGGTCTGAACTAGAGCATTCCCCTTTAACCGTCCTAAGCGCTTTGCGGCGGGTCGCTTCTTTTCACCTGACTTTTTATAAGCACACTGATACAGCTCCAGGGCGAAGCTATTGTTACTCAGGGGGACCACTCGTAATTGAAACTCTTGCATATCAATAAGCTACCCTGAACTGCGCCACCATCCTATCCACAGGGTTTCGACCTAGCACCTGCTGAATAGCCGCAATCTCGATCCCTTTCGGCTCCAAGGGCTGGGAAAATTCAAAAATCAGCTTGAGCATTACGTTCGCCTGAGTCTCTGAAGTGTTAAGCAGCGTATTAATGGTACTAAAAAAGCTCTGGAAGCCTTTTACATTACCCTGGTATTCCAGCCGCACAAACTGTTCCCCCGTTTGCAGCGTGACCAACTGCTCCACCTGCACCGAAAATCGCGTCAGCAGCGGCAGCGCTGTCCCAATTTTGCGATAGTCCATCACCTGCTCAACCGTCAGCTCTAAGCCTCGGATCTCAGTAATCTTGTCATCTTGAATGCGATCGCCCAGGTCATTGAAGACCTTCATGGGTGTCCCGCTCAACTCAAAGGTTTCAGGCTTTGTTTTAAACAAGTCGCCCGTAAACGAAGTGGTTGATGCAGAACTGGACACTGTACTGCTGTGACTGGAGGCAGTTGCCTGAGCCTCTGCAACCTCTCCATTGCCATAATCTGCAACCACTCTAAAAATAGTCGCTCCTTGAAGGATCTCTTCATATTCATCGGAAGGATTGAAATCCTCTTTAAGAAGCGTCCCCGATTTATATAGAGCAACCTTTAATGCTCCCTTAGCCCTCCAACGTACCCTTACCTTCTGCTCTGTCCCTGCACCTGCTAAAACCTGGGCATTCAGCTCAATTTCCTTGGGCTTCGGTCGCTCTAGAAGTCCCCTTCGATATAGCTCCATCCGCTCTGAGAATTCAATCATCGTCGGTGGCGCTAAGACCGTTCCATCCTCATGGATAAAAAGCTGATCGCCAAACTTTAAATCCCACTGTCCTGAAACAAGACCTTGCCGAATCGTATCCCGTAGCTTAGAAACCTCAGCATCCAATAGGATGTTTAGGCTTAAATCTTTGGCAAAAGCTTCTTTCAGCGCTTTAGTGCTTAGACTTTGTAACCCCGAAGGCCACACCTTCTGAAGTAGATAGGCTGGAGCATACGGGGCTGCATCTTCAGGTCTGATTTTGGTACAGTCCTTCAGCGCCTTCAGGATAATATCTTGCTGATTACGATTACCCTTGACCGTACTGGAATCTTGAGCTGGAAGGGTATAGTGCATCAACCCCTTGGGCGCTTTAACCACGTCATTTGAGGGATAAAACAGATGGCGATACGCATTGGTCAGCGATATTCTCACCGATAAATCCATCTCGCCTTCTTTTTGCTTAAGCTGCTTCTGCTGGCTCTCAGACAGGTCATCCAGTCGATTTGGACTTCGCAAAATATTTTGAATCGCCTTATATTCGCGCGCTATATCCAGCGACCGATCTAGCTCCTGTTGGTTTGCCACCAGGAACAAGAGCCGATTGCGAAAGGTGCGAAACTTGCCCGAATCTCCTGTATTGCTAAAAATCTGCTCGGCGATCGCCGGAGCTGCATCCATTGAGGAGGTAACCGTTGCCTCATTAAAGTCAATGACGCATAGTGCAACAGAATCGGCTTTATCGTCTACCTCATGGGCACCCTCTGGCCCTGCCACTAAGTCAAAAAACTTAGTAGCAAAGATACTGTCCCGTCTTGTCCTCAAGTCTTCCTTCGCTTCTGTAACCCCAACCTGTTCTTTTTCCTCCGCCACAATTTTGTTGATGGAAGGCTCTTCCTTAAAACGGGCAATGGTCGTAATCGGGTCAACATCGAGATACCAAGCAACGCTAGACAATTTCTCTATTGCCCGATCAATAAAGCTGATTTCTAGCCCTGGCGTGAGCAAAGACAGGTTCAATTCCGCCCGACGAATCCCCGCAGCGCTCCCCTGATTCAGTGAGTGCAGAAATATGGTGCGACTTACCCAACTGGAAAACGGCGGTTTCCCCGCAGCCAACCACTCTTGATCCTGCACTTGGGCATGAGCCTCTCGTCCATTAGGGTTATAAATATCAGCCCCAATCGGTTGCCGCATCAGCGGACGCTGCAATCGAGACGTTAATTCGCTCGATAGCTCATCTTCTATCCCAATTGGGAAATGATGAGGATGAATCATTGGGATCCATTCTTTCGGAGACTGCCACAGATAGCGCACCAGCCGCGCCAACAAGCGCAAAGCACCCCGTGTTCTCTGAAATTCTGGAATTGAAGCGATTTTTTTGGTGAGAAGATTAAACAGCTCTGGGTGAAAGGGATAGCTATCCTCAATCGCCTGGGAATAGGATGCATCCTTACATCCATCGGGCAAGTTATGGATTTTACTAGAGCGATAAAGCTGGAGATAGTCTGAAGCTGCATCCTGCGCTGCTTTCTGCTCAATATTGCTGAACAGACGCTGCTTCACAATGTTATAGATTTCAACGTCCGTACTCGGACTCAGCACCCGTTCTTGCCTTGCCGAAGTACGAATCGCTTCTCGAATTTCGGTCGTTTCCTCTGCAAAACTATCCGTCGAAGAGGCCAGCGCATAAACCAGCACTACGTTGTCACATGATGAAGCCAAATCCATCAGAGAAAACAGGAATGCTACGAGCTGTTCGGCAAGGTCACTTTTGCCCACTACCGTTGCTTTGGCTCTACGAAGATAATGAGCAATCTCATCTAGAACAATCAGCGTCGGCTGTCCCTGGAATAAACGCTCCAAAACAACCGTGCCAGGACTCACCTGCTGTTCATCAGAACCACGCAGCAAGCTATAACCTTCCACTTGCCCCACTTGATAGGCAATCTCACCCCAGATTGTCCGTGTCGTTATGCCGCTCTCAGGGTGATAAATCCCATTCACTGGATCCAAGTCCTGACACGCGATCGCCGCTGTTTGAATCGGACGATCCGGCAACAATGTCAGATCATCTACAAAGCGGTCTAACCCAGATATACTGCGTCCCTTCTTGGCAATATGCCAAAGTGCAATTTCGTCATGGGTCTTTCCCCCACCAAAGCTTGTTTCTAAACGAATGACGGGAGAACCAGAGACTGTTTTAGTCAGTCGTCCAAAAACCTCTTTGATCAGCGTCTTTAAGCCATCAGTCGCATAGGTATTTACAAAAAACCGATCTGCATCTTTATAAACACTGGGTGCGTTGCCCTCAACCACCAGGCGCAGCTTGGCTGCAAACAAATCAAGAGACAAATCACCATTCAGGATTTCATCTCTTGGTAAACAGGTATCGAAAACTGAGGGCAACATCTAGATCTTCCTTAAAATTAAGTCTTCTATGAAGCTGAACGCCTATTCAGCTACAAAATATTGCTCAAGCAAATCTGAACCGCGATCGCCCATCTCAAGCAACAGCCCCTTCAGCAGGATGAGCGCCATCTTAGAAGGCTTGGACTTGGCATTCTCCCAGCGGTTAATGGACATGAACGTTACCCCCAGACGATGGGCTAACTGCTCCTGAGTTAATCTCAGACGGCTTCGGATCTCGCGCACGAGCAGATCAGGGGCTAGTGTTTGGTTCATAGCATTCATAGCAATTAAGGCCATGCGTTAACTATGCCCTTTAAGACCCATACATATAACAACCGTTAAAAAATCTGTTACTTTTACAGGTGCAACCTACACAAATTTGACATCTTTCTAAACTTCTATCGCAAATTTTTCAGTTCTGCGGCACTAAAACCAAGGATTTGTCTATGCAAACAAACACATTCTTCTATGCAGCCAGCTTGCCTAGGTCAAGATCAGGTAAACTGCACAGACCTCAATCAGGTCGGATATGCCCTCGATACTCCCCCATAGCAGCACTCATCCCTCTCCCAACGAGACAGCCCACCTAGCAACCACCATCCCTCGCATTGCCCAAGCTCCAATAGCAGCATTCCCAAACACGGCGATCGCCTTATCCTCCGCCTTCTAGCGCGTCGCGTCGGCACCCTCCCCTCTGGCGTTGAAGCTCAAGTACAGGCTCTCGCATTGCCCCAGCTTGAGGCTTTGGGTGAAGCGCTGCTGGATTTTGTAGAGCCTGGGGATTTGAGCGAGTCGGGGAGGGTGAATGGATGATGCACTGCGGTAGGATTGTGTCGCTTTAAGTTTGGTTAAGTAGCTAAGCGCTTTTGCACTTCAATCGACCACAAAAGTCGCTATCATCATCAAAACTGTCTTTCTGAACAGTATTGCTACATTGTTGACCTAGATGAATGAACTACCTCAACTATTATCAAGGCCTTGGCGTGGTTAGGGGAGTTGTAGACCTTTCGACCGCTCCACAAACAATAACTATTGATGAGACGGCTTACCCTATCTCCTTTAAGCAGAAAGCGCGAAAAAAACTTCAGCCTGGGCAAACTCAAAACTTCAGAGTCTATCCCTTCCGTAAAAAAGGAAAGCTTACCTTCAAAGCGATTTCAGTGGTGAGCATTGACCCTGCACCTTTTGTTCTCAAGGGCTGCTGGGAAACTCACGATGATGAACCCCGCTTTATTGTTTATCGTAATCAACTCCGTGGCCCAGAAGACACTCTACTTAGCGTTATTGTCCCAATATCCTGGGAAGATGCGCCACCTGCGGATGGACAATTCTGGAGGATTGAGGCAAAGTTACAGGAAAATCAGCTTATTGTTATTAGGAATATAGGTCCGTTCAGTCCACCACGAAAAGTAACGGCTTATCAACCTTTTTCTAAAACTCTAAAACCTGACCTTGCACAACAGACAGCACTGCTTCCTGAAACCGCTGCGAAGTCTCAAGCTCAACCGACTGCCGCTGCTACTCCTGCAAAATCCCTGACCCCTCAAGAAATTTTGGCTATGGCAACCTCTGCAAAAATCTCGCTCACCTGCAAACTTAATCAAATACCTGCCCATCGAGAGCTACCGGACAAGCAGATTGAGTTTTTCCTCAACGATGGCAGCGATCGCATTTTTACAGTGCGAATGAAGCCGAAAATGTTCAAAAAGTTTACTGATCACGGCTTTGAACAATGGGTTGCGGCGATCAGCGGTGATCTAGGTTCAAGCACTGAAACAGGCTTTGAGCTGCTGAATGCAGCGGTACAGGTGTTTGCAAAAAAAGCTCCAGCAGAGACCCCTGCAAACGAGATTAAGACCTCTGCTGAGAAGCCTCCCGCTCCTGGTGCTGCCAAAGCTGGTGCGGCTACTGCGAGAACCCAGCCTAAGACAGAGGCGGAGGCTGACGCTCAAGTGCCTGTGGATAAGCGAAAGGGGCTGTTGGACGGCGTTAGGCTGAAGTAATGCTGGGGCGCGCTGGAGGGAGGGCGATCGCATTCCTCAGTTTTCGCCATAGTCTTTCTCGCTGAGGCTGACTTTAGCTTACGTTGGGTGGCTGCAAATGATCGCCTTATGCTGCTGCTGATTTGCTTGTGCCTGAGGTGGGCTTGAGTAGACGATCATCTACAACTCCTACAGCCCATAAGCAGGTTTTTGATGAAGTTTTCTGCGGCAATCAATTTGTGCAGCTTTTTTAGGAGAGGATAAGCAGAACCCATCTATCCTCAAAGATGCTAAACCGCCTCGCAGTCCACAATCAGACCATTCTTATTGCTGATGACGAAGCCAGTGTTCGCAAAATCTTAGAGACTCGACTGAAATTGAAGGGCTATACCGTTTTAACCGCTGCTGACGGTCAAGAAGCCCTAGATACCTTTGATGCACAAGTGCCTGACCTGCTGGTCTTAGATATTATGATGCCTAGGCTCGACGGTTATGCCGTTTGCAAGAGCTTAAGAGAAAAGTCGGAAATTCCGATTATCATGCTGACCGCGCTCAGTGATGTCTCAAGAAGGGTAAAGGGTTTAGAAATGGGCGCTGACGACTATATGGTTAAGCCCTTCTCACCAAGAGAACTAGAGGCCCGGATTGATTGCATTTTCAGACGGGTTAGGCAACCTACGAATCACGAGGCATTAACGCCTGGGGTCCTAAAGGTTGGATGTCTAAGTATGGATATGAATAAGCGTCAAGTTTATAAAGCAAAGGAGCGAATTCGCTTAACAGAGCTGGAATTTAACTTATTGGAGCTTTTAGTCAGTCGCTCTGGAGAGATGATTCCCCGACATGAAATTTTGAAACAAGTATGGGGTTTTGACACACAGCTCTCAAAGGGACTAATCGATAGAAGACTGATTGAAGTTCATATGTCTCGTTTACGGCTCAAAATTGAGGCAGATCCGACCCACCCAGAATTTATTTTGACCATCCGAGGTGAAGGCTACCTGTTCCAGCGCATTGAAAGCATAGTCTAAAGCCGAATAAGCCTACTCTAAAAAAACTGCCGTAATCGTCGCTATGACCGACCAATCCGAACGCCTCTATCAAGCCATTGGTTTCAATTGATGACCTCGCTCCTCTTCAGCAAGGCCACCTTCCAGTAGAATAACTGAGGTCAGAAAGGGCGTCTTGCATCATCAGGATTTAGAGCGTGGCTAAAGTTGCGGATATTGGCGGTAAACGGCTCTTGGGCTTAGCCCCTGACGCTTGGGCAAGGTGGGTCACGCAACAAGACGATGTGACAGCCTTGGAAATCGTGGGTTCTGATTTTCAATGGGTCAGTCGGGAAAACGACGTTCTCATGAAGGTGCATAGCCCGATTCAGGGCAATTTTCTAATTCTGACAGAGCTACAGTTGCGCTATACCGACAAGATGCCGCTCAGAATGAGAGCTTATGCTGCGCTAGCGCAAGAGAAATATAAGTTGCCCGTTTATCCCGTGTTGGTCAATATTTTACAGCCTTCGGAAGCGACGGTCGTGAGCGATCGCTTTGAGTCCGATTTTCTTGGGCTTCACGCTAGGCAAGATTTTCGCGTGATCAATCTCTGGGAAGTTGATGCTGAGATTGTGTTTGAGCAATCACTCGATACCTTATTGCCGTTTGTTCCGGTACTCAACGGTGGGGGGAATGAGCAGACGGTCAGACGGGCTTTAGTGCGGCTTCAGCAAAATGAACAGTTGGTTGAGCTAGAATCTTTGCTAGGGTTCTTTGCCAGCTTCGTAATGGGCACAGAACTGGTACTGGAGATAATGAGGTGGGATGTGACGGTACTACGTGAGTCGCCCTGGTATTTAGAAATTCGACAAGAAGGTGAGCAACGCGGCGAAAAGACGGGTGCTATCAGAGAAGCACAATCGCTTGTCCTCCGCCTTCTAGCGCGTCGCGTGGGCACTCTCCCCGCTGGCACTGAAGTACAAGTTCAGGCGCTGGCATTGCCACAGCTTGAGGCTTTAGGTGAAGCGCTGCTGGATTTTGTGGAGTTGAGTGATTTGGTAGAGTGGTTACGACTGAATTAGCCACAGCGATAGACTCTCAGAATCATCACAGAACCACTTAATTGGAGGTGTTTCATGACACAGGTTCTAGATAAGCCACCCCGCACAGCTAAATATACGGGTTCCAAATTCTATCTTCTTGCAGTATCCGATGTGCGAACGCTTTATTGGGAAGGTCAGGATTGGCGTGGCTCCAAAGAAACAGCCAAAGTTTTCCACTCTTATGATGCAGCAGAAAAGGAACAACCTAAAGCTATTGAGAAAGCGCCTTCAGGGCTAACTGTCATTATTTCGCCTGAAGCTTAAGGGTCTAGGCAATCGCCCTCCAAAGAAATTTCATCAACGAGTTTTTTCACAGCCTTAAATAGATCCACTTCGCTAATTTTCACATCAAAGAGAATGGGAACACCTTCTTCATCCAGACAAATTTTGGAAGTATCTGGATCAAAAAGGTAGATAATCAGTTCTTTAACAGTTGCTTTTGTAAAAGACGTTCCTTTTTGCTGATGTTCATCCGGCGTTTTAATTCGAGCAGCAATAATTCCGTGTGTAAATTCCTCAAAGTTACCTGAATTTATCTGTATGGCTTGTTTTAAATGAACAATGTCGCCACGTCGCATAATTTTCCCTCTACTTGGATAAAGCTGTCTTCAAAACGGTTTCTCTTTATCCTGTCGTTGTGGATTTTAATCTATATCGCTCTTAAAGTACGCATTTCCAGCACTGTATTAAGCGAAACGGTAGGCAACTGCAATAAATGAGGGTCAAAATCATAATCTTGACTAAGTTCAGGCACTAGCTTTGGGTGAGGCAAAGCTGGATTTTTCGGCGTTGGGGGCTTTAGAGCGGTGGTTGCGGGGGCGAGGCGCGATCGCCCATTTCTAACTTGAGCTGCTGTCATCAATATTTGGTGATAACGGATCTATAAAAGCGGGTCTTGTTTCTTCCCACTATTTGGATCTTCCTTCCCAATCTCTAGACCCTTTTTACTTTGCTTCAAACTCTTGAACAATTTTTTGATTTGTTTATAAGCTTCGGCACTAGAAATCTTGCCATTTGTTTCTAACGAACAAATATAGCCCACCTGGGTCGCAAACTCCTGTAGGTTGGCATTGAAAAGTAAATTTGACGGCGTAAACTCCCCATAATATCGACTGCGAGGATGAAGGAATTCATCTTTGCTGTAAGGTTGATCGTCTGGCATTACTTACCCTTTGCTATGAAGCTTAAGGATTCATCGTCATCACGACAGGCCTTCATTATAGTTCAGGTCAATCTGCTCACGGTGAAGACGATGCACCTTTCCTAACTTTCCTCGCTTTCTGTACCAATCTGCTTGAGATGAATATGTTTATATCCCAGCTTGATTTCAAATTCATCGCCAGCTTTTAAGCCTAACTTCTCGGTGTAGCTCGCCCCAATCACAATGGTTCCATTCTTATGAACGCTAACCTGATAGGTCGCCTCTCGCCCACGTCCATCTTGACCATTATCTGATTCAAGTACAACACCCCTTGCTTCAAGAATGGCGTTGAGGAATTCACTGATGTTTACACGAGTATTACCATTTTTGACAACGCTCACATAACCACATTCACGCGCTTTTGCGCTTCGAGATAAATTCGGAATTTCTTTGAGCTTTTGCAGTAATGGCTTACCAGTCAATGGTTTTACTATTATTTCTTCTTCGCTTTTTACTTCAGATTTCGCTTTCTTCGCCATTGAGATCGATGCCTTATTGGAATATGCTTTGTATAGACATCTCAAATTCTAGCCTAAATCAAGTAAATTAAAAGCTTTCGACTTTGGACAAATCAAAATTACCCACCTGTTAATTCCAGGTGAGTAGATAGGCATAACTGCGATCTATTCTAAAAACTACGCAGCTATTACAGGCAAAGTATTTTGAGACTTACCTTTTTTAATCACTGGCAATCG
>JBGSVR010000213.1:0-3664 GCA_041752855.1 Thermosynechococcaceae cyanobacterium | reverse complement strand
TTGGCCTTTGTGCATGACCGCAATGCGATCGCAGAAAAACCGCGCCACCCATAAATCATGGGTAATAAATAGGTAGGTCAGCTCAAACTCATCCTTGAGATCCTGCATCAGATCCAGCACCTGCGCCTGAATGCTGGCATCTAGCATACTGACCGGCTCATCACAGATGATGAGTTTGGGATGGGTGATAAGGGCACGGGCGATCGCAATGCGCTGGAGCTGACCGCCAGACAGATCGCTGGGGTAGCGATGGTAGTAGTCATCGGCGGGGGTAAGCCCTACCCGCTCAAACAGCTTTTTCGCCTGGGCTTCGGCTTCTTTGGGCGTAGCTAATTGATGAATCAGCAGCGGTTCGGCAATGCTTTGACCCACCTTCATCATGGGGTTAAGGCAGGCTCTAGGGTCTTGAAAAATCATTTGCAGCTCGCGGCGGTAGGCTCGCATTTCGGGCTGGCTCAGCGGCGCAAGGTCGATATTTTTGAACAGAACCCGCCCTCCTGTCGGGCGCACCAGGCGTAAAATGGTGCGCGATAGGGTGCTTTTGCCACAGCCAGATTCGCCCACTAGCCCAAGAGTTTCTCCGGCAAAGATTTCTAAATTAATGTCATCAACCGCTTTAATAACGCTGTTAGATTCTTTAGAGAGCAGCCGCGAAATAAAGCTGGAGCCGAGATCGTAATGCTGCTGTAGATTCTCTAGCTTGAGTAAAACGCTTTGATCTAGAATTTCAGCTTTCGGCTCAGATTCAGCCACGGCTTCGGTTTGCAGATGCAGAGCAGCCTTGAGCAAAGACTGGGTATAGGGATGGGTCGGCGACTGCAAAATTTGCTCGGCAGGGCCAAGCTCCACTATTTTGCCCTGGTACATCACCGCCACGCGATCGCAGTGTTCACTCACCAGCGCCAAATCATGGGAAATCAAGATTAGCCCCATCTGCCGCGCTTTACAAAGGCGCGTGAGTTCTTTCAAAATCTGAGCAGAAACCGTCACGTCTAAGCTGGTGGTGGGTTCATCCGCCACGATGAGTTTGGGTTCTAAGAGAAGGGTGAGGGCGATCGCCACCCGCTGCCGCATTCCGCCGCTAAACTCATGGGGGTACTGCGCCCAGCGATCTGAGGGGATATTGACTGAGGCAAGTGCTGCCAGCACCTGCTCTTTAGCTTCTTTAGCAGAGAGATTGGGCTTATGTACTTTAAGGGTTTCTAGGCAGTGATCTTTAATGGTCATGAGCGGGTTGAGCCGCGTCATGGGGTCTTGAAAGACCAGACCAATACATTCCCCTCTAAACTTGCGTAGCGCTTGGGGCGATAAATCTAAAACGGACTGTCCCAAAAAGTCAACATGCCCTTCTACTGAACTTTCCGGCGGCAGTAGCCGCAGCAGCGCCCGACCCATTGTAGATTTACCGCACCCCGATTCCCCCACGAGGCCAACGCATTCTCCGGCCTTGAGCGCCAAAGAAACATCATCGATCGCCCATTCAACTCCGCGACCTCCGCTACCAGAAGAGTGACGGGGATAGGCCACCCTCAAGTGTTCGATGGAAAGAAGCACCTCAGTCATAGGGGTTACGCAATAGCAGGGTAAAGGTTAGGGCAGGCAATCAGATGCCAGTAGCAGCCTATCATCCCATTAATTAAAAGCGTAGAGAAGAGGTGCGTTCCCAGCGTTATTAAGCCACATTTTGACTTTGCAGACAGTCTTGATTGAGCTTTTGAGGCAAAAATTTCCATGCCGCTTTAGGAAACAAATACTGTGCCCCTTTAACGTCTAGCAGCCCCTGAGAAATTAAAAACCACGCATCATCAAGCGTCATTACGGCAACGGCGCGTTCTGGACGAGAGGCAAACTGAGCTAGCTTGAGTTGAGTCATCGGTCGAGTCCCTTGCTAAACCACTCTCAGCATAATACTGCCTTCTTTGAAAAATGTACATCTTTCAAAAGATTGATTTTTAGCCATCAAACGGGGTGGATGACGTTGGTGACGACCCCCCAAACCTGGAGTTCCATACCTTCGGCAATGGCGATCGCCGGATAGTTTGGATTTGCAGGCATTAGAAACAGCCGCTTTTTCTCGTAGTGCATCCGTTTAACGGTCAGTTCACCGTTAAGCACCGCAATTACAATCTTTTGGTCATCGGGTTTTAGGGAGCGATCCACAATCAAGGCATCACCAGAGTGGATGCCCGCTTCGATCATGGAGTCTCCAGTAACGCGCACCAGAAATGTGGAAGTTGGATTTTTAACCAGGTGTCGATTGAGATCGATTTTGCCTTCAATAAAATCTTCGGCTTGGGTCGGCAAGCCAGCAGAAACGGCATCCATATAAAGTGGAAGAGTGTAGCGAGTAGCGCGCACCAAGTCCAGCACATCTTCAACGCTTGGCTCTTGAACGCGCTGCTGAAGCTGCTCAATTTGCTCAACCAGACTAATGGGTAGTCGAATGGGTTTGGTGGGTTCACCAAACTTTCCGCTCCCTTTTGAGCGGCCTGCACCTTCACGTTTTCCGCCTCTTGGCATAGCAATATTGATTTCTGTACAGAAACCAATATAAGCGTAAATTGTTTAGAACGCTAGGGGTTGAACGCCATCAACGCCAAAACTTCATTTGAGTGCCTAATTTGAACGCTCAATTTGAATAAAATGTAGTCTTGCTAAACCCTAGTCCAGAAAGCCCATCAGCTCGTAAGGCTCATCAATTTGGTTAGATGCAATGGGGCGATGGTTGGGCAAAGAATCAGAATTGGGTAAAGGAAACTTGGAGCGCACGACTGGACGATGGTTGGGAAGTGTGTCGGTATTTACGATCACAAGCCCTGACTTAACGATAGGACGATGATTGGGCAACATTTGGTCATCAACCACAACTAAGTGAGCGGAACTAATGGGGCGATACCCAGGATAATCAGAGTCTTCTTTCACAATGTCTATCGCTGCTGATGACATGGGTCGCATATTGGGCAAAGAGGAGTGCTGGTAAAGTTCGATGGCTTTTGACTTGGTGGTACTGGCTTTACGGCGTCCAGAAGTCTTGCTTGCCGTGGTCGTGAGAGCGGTGGCTGCTTTGCTGGGTGCCAATTGAGATTGTTCTGCGCTGTTGCTGCTACCTGCCGTTTTGTCTGTGGCGTCCAACGTTGTCATGACGATTTCCTATCGTAAATCTTTGAGACTAGCTTTAGTAGTTCATCATACCCTGATCGGTTCACTCTCCAATACAGCAAGGCCATAGAGCAGATTGAGTAAATCTTATCGAAGCAGGAGTAATTAATTATGGCTCAAAGCATGACCAATGGCAGGGAGCGTTCGGTTTAGGCAGACGCTTAGGGCAGATTTTTTGGGTACGGCGTGGCGATCGCCAGCGTTACAGCTTCAAACGCTTGCGCTCCTCGAAAGATCTGCTTTGGCACCATCAGCGTTGACCACATTTCTGGACTAGCCCGAGCCGCTGCGCACAGGGCAGCAGCTTCGCAAACGCTAGACGCACCTACAGCAGCGTTGACCACGACAGAAGGGTTAGGGACGGTATACCGCTCAAGCTCTGCCTGGGTAAAGTAGATCAGCGACCAGTGTTGAGCAAGGCTAAATGCCAGCAATCCTGGCTCTGTTCGCTTCGCGTCTATTGTGGCTAATCCGGCGATCGCCTCCCAGTCAATACAATACTGAC
>JBGSVR010000212.1:0-3244 GCA_041752855.1 Thermosynechococcaceae cyanobacterium | reverse complement strand
AGGATAGCGTTCTAGACCAGGCCGAAAGCCATTGCCTGTACTGCCACACCCTAACTGCCGTCCGGTGGTGCGGTCGGTGTAAAAAAGCTGTAGTTCGCCCGCTCGAATAAACTCAATAGACCGAGTTGAGATACCTTCATCGTCAAAAGGGCAGCTAAAAGGTCCAGTGGATGGATTTTGCAGCAGGGTCAGGAGCGGGGAAACCACAGGTTCGCACAGACGGTCATTCCAGGGAGAAGCGTTTTCAATGACCCGTTTACTGTTGAGGGCGGCTTCTACGGTCGTCCAAAGGAGGTCAGCGGCTTTTCCGGCAAACAGGACGGGCATTCTGCCCACGGGTGAGGCGCTGCGCGATTTTGCCCACCGCAGGCGCTGTACCATACTCTCTACAAACTCAGGAATATCTAAGATTGCCTGTCGCGTTTGTTCGGCTTCAACACACAAAAAGTCGTTTCCCCGTACCCATTCAGCCGAGCCGTAAACGGAGTTCATTTGGCTGGTGTATCGACAGGCTAACCCTTCTGAATTGAGTAGCGCGGTGGTCGTGGTTTCGGTATCTAGCTCTAAAACACACTGAAGGTCTTTAAATTCTTGGGTATGGATTGTAGACAGGGCAATTTTGCCCCATTCAATGAGCTGCGGTACTTCCGCCGCCTGACCGTACTGTCCATCCGCAATCTCTGGCAGGGTCGCAGTTAGCTCAATCTGTTCCGGTTCGTTGAGCTGGCTAAGGGCGATCGCCGTATCGACCAATCGCTTTGGCTCCATTTCGCCATAGGTGACGGCTAAGCCAGGGCGACCCTCGACCCACAGCCGCAGCGAAATGCCTTCAGAATCTCTCGTCTCAATCTGCTTAAGAACATTGGCCTCAAACAAAACGGGGCGATTAATAGAGCGCTCCGTAAAAACCTCTGCCGCCTCTGCCCCAGACTGGAGGGCAACATCAATCAGCCGCTCGGCAAACGATGAAGCATCGAGTTGCGTCATGGTTTGCCCCTAGTCTAGGTCGAGGGTCTGTAACAGCCAAAAGCCTGCAAACGATTCTTCTTTTGGCCCTGCCTGCACCGCCAAGAAATGCACCTGCTGCGATCGCTGCTTGGCCTGTTCAAAGTCAGTGGCCTCTTTTTGCAGATCAGGTTTGCCTAGGGGTGCCACCACCCAGCGATCGCTTAAGCCTGTTTCCAGTAGCAGACGCGGAGTGGGCTTTGCTTCATAAAACAGTGAGGCTACCTCTAACCCAGACATCCAGCCTGCGAGAGGCACTGCCCGTCGCGAAAAAATAACCAGCCCTGGCACGGCAACATCTGGGTCAAGCTTTAGCAGCTCAAGGGGAATGCCGTCGCGAAAGGTGATATCCCAGCCGTTCATTTCGGCGAGGTCTGCAAACTTAAGCGAGACAAAAGACCAGCCGTCGCCTTTGAGCGCATCGGGTAAAGGCAACGCCGGAGCGGGTTCAAATTTGGGGGGCGCAGCCATGTTGGGCTGATACCCTGGATACTCTGGGTAAATGGACTGCGATCGCTCACTCAACCACTGCACCATCGCGTAAGCACGACGGCTTTGCTGTGCCGGAATGCCGATGCCGTCACAGGCTCGCGTCAAAATAGCAGTCATGGGTCGCCGAAAGAACCGGATTTTTTCAGGCTTCGCGGCATCGGTCAGCTTAAACTGCGACTGCCAAAGGGCGATCGCCTCTCCTAACGCCTCCTGAAGCCAGCGCGCATTGGCCTCTGAGCCAGCGCAGTACCGCGCAAATTCAAAGGTGCGATCGGTGTTGCAGATTAAGACTTCCCACAGCTTCTTTCCCTGCTCATCCAAGATGGGGCGGGAATAGAAATCAATTTCCCAAACTTCTGTCATGTAGCCCTAATAACCCAAAAAACCTTGATCTTAAAGATGAGATGAGCATTGCTGCTTACGATCACCTCTTCAGCATACTGGTCTGGGTTACGCCTAGGGCGCTAGGGTTCAAAAATATCAAATTTAATGGTCAGATTCAGCAGGGTGAATGCCGTGGGCAATAAACTTTGTCACCCACACTTCAAGGTCAGGGTCTGGCAGCTCAGCTTGAATAGATACCGCGATTTGCTGGGCCTCTTCTCGTGTGGCGGCAAGGGCAAACACCGTCGGCCCAGATCCAGACATCATTGCGCCAAGGGTTGATTGTAGTGCCAGTTTCTCTCTCAACAGCCCAACTTGAGAATGATGATTTAACACCACTTTTTCTAAGTCATTGTGGAGTGCTTGACCAATGGACGCAGCATCGTGATGGGCGGACTCTTGGTGCGCAGCTATCGCCCCCAGCAACCCCACTGATGCCCCTGTCCGCCGCCGTTCTTCTTGAGCCGCAGGCGTATTCGCGTAGGTCGCCCCAAACTGCTGCCGATAGGTTTGATACGCCCAAGGCGTCGAAATCGATAGACTTTGATACTTTGCTAACACCGCATACAGCCGATCAAGATCGGGCAGGGGGGATAGTTCTTCGCCGCGTCCGAGCGCTAATGCCGTGCCGCCAGAAACACAAAAGGGCATATCTGAACCCAGCTTGGCGGCAAGGGTATGCAGCTCATCTTGAGCTAAGCCCAGATTCCACATCAGGTCTAGCCCCACCAGTACCGCTGCGCCATCTGTGGAGCCACCCGCTAGCCCTGCGCCGATCGGGATATTTTTTTGGATGGTAATCTCTACGCCTCCGTGACCTGGAAAGCAATCTTGCATAAGCTTTGCAGCGCGGTAGGCCAGGTTACTCTCATCGAGCGGGACTTGAGGATGGGTGCAGTGAAGGAGAATGCGATCGCCACTTCCCAGATGCTTCAGCTCAACTTCATCGGCTAAGTCTACGCTCTGCATTACCATGACCAGCTCATGAAACCCATCGGGGCGGTCGCCGATAATTTCGAGCAGCAGATTAATTTTGGCCGGAGCAATGAGTCGATAGGAGCGCATAGAACTCTGAAATATTTAGGATGAGGCGGCGGCAGCAGCAGGCGTTAAAAGACGACTTAACGCCACCCAGTTTGCCACGCTTAACTCTTCAGCACGGGCTTGGGGGTTAACGCTGATTCCCTCAAGTATGACCGTTAAGCGGTCTGGCTCCACAATGGATTTGAAATTATTGCGTAACATTTTGCGACGGCTCTGAAAGCCTAACCGCACTAAAGTCGAGAACCATTGGGGCTGCTCTACAGGGTCATGATACGGGCGAGGCCGCAGCCGAATGACGGCAGAATCGACCTTGGGGGGT
>JBGSVR010000211.1:0-5750 GCA_041752855.1 Thermosynechococcaceae cyanobacterium | reverse complement strand
TTGCCGAATCCGTATACTTCCTTGAGACAGGGTGTTTTGAAGGCAAGCATTAAAATAAATGGCTGAAAGGTATAGTAGGAATACATTCTAGCAGTTTTTGAGTGCTGTTTTTTGGGCACTTATGAGAAATATGGGTTTAAGGAGTTGGCAAGTATGGCAGCGGTGATTGGTCGAAACGTAAAGCGGGTATAGCTTTTCTGGGGTCAGTATTGGTTTTTCTCCATGAACGAATGAGCCGCAAGAATTACTCTCGCGGCTCCGATTTCTTAATTTGTTGGGTTGGTCTATGTCGTCCCTGAATCCTCACCATGCGCTTCCGCTGGCAAACGCCAAGTCTGCGGCTCCATCAGAATGGCATCGGTGCAGTTAGGGCTTAAGGCTTGCTCCAGCTCAAATGGGTCTGTGCGGACTCTTGGTGCGTCACCGCCCTAGAAGAGCTAGCTATCGCCGCGTAAGTTCCTCCTGACAAAGCCCTTGTATTCCTTTGTTGTGTATGCATACACTATCTGGAGTAGGGGTGAATTCTATGGAAATGAATCATAATTCAGAGCGACTTGTCAGCGCTGAATACTTGCGCTTGCAAAAGCAGATTCAAATAAGTCTTAAGTTTCATCATCAGGAAACTCTCAAGCAGCTCCCAAGAGAGCTTGCTCTTCAAGCCATGAATGAAGCTTGGGGTGATAGTGTAAAAGCCTACCTAGGATGAACTTAGGGTGAAGGGCGATCGCCCTTCACCCGCTCACCTTCGCTAACATCCGAGCCGTCGCCGAAGCTTAGGCGCTAGGTCATGGACTTTGACCGGAATCCCTTTGACCTTCATTCGACCCGATGGTGTAAGGGGTACATTGAGACGTGCTTTCTAGAAACCGTGCTGAATACGTTGAGTCTGTTTCCAGTGCTGGTGCGGACGGTGCCGATAAATTTCGTTGAAATATTCTCAGGTGCATAGTTCATGTTTTTTCTCCATAGAGTTTAGGGGCTAAAGTCACGGACTTAGCCCCTAAAAAGTTTTGTTGATGGGTGGTTAAGCCTCATACAAAGTCCGTCAATCTCAGCCACGGTAAGCGGCTCAAACCTATCGCCATCGGTGGCGATATCCTCGAAGGCTTCGGCGCTATCCGGTAAAGCCCTCTGATAATTTCGCAGCGCTGCCAAAACAGTTGCCAGCTCTGGCGCTGTTAACTGTTGCTCAGGCATACTGCTTACTCCACTTCCGTAAGCTGTGAACCCATCCTTTGCCCTGCGGCTGCATAGCCTCGTCGGGCTGTGGCAAATAAGGCCATGCCCTCGCTGGCAAGAGATAGCAAGCGCCTTCGTAGGTGAGCCAACCTCGCCGGATCATCATCGCGGCTTGGTCAAGGGTGATTGCTCCGGCTGCAACCTCTGGATGGGCGGTGAACTTTGGCGGTAGTTGTACTTGGGTCATGGGTCGTTCTCCTAAAAATTGGCATAGAAAAACCCCGCGATCACTGCTTCTGAAGCGTTGCAATCGCGGGGCTGTGGTGTGCATTCAAGCGTTGATTCTAGCTAATGCTTGTGCCTCAGCCATCGCCCTGGCTCAAGATACTGCGCTGGTGCGCTTGGCGTTCGCGTTTCCAATATCGGCGCTTCTGCCATTTGTTGCGATGCTTGCGCCATTCCCCATCGCCTTTAATCGGTCGCTTCGTTTTCGTCATGCTGCTGCCTCCGGTGCTGCTTGGTTTGTTGGTTGTGCTAGATCTGGATTCGCAATCCACACAGCATCTAGGGCAAAACGGCTAACCCGCTTCCAGTTCGTCTGCTCGTCATAGGGTGCAAAAATCTGTTTGTTGCCCAGATAAACATTGCAAAACATGACCTCAGCATTCTCTGTAGAGGGTTGCGGCACTATCGTAATGGGTTCCTTTAGTTGCTCTGGCGACAGAAATGCGATCGCACTCAAAAGCCCTTTGCTAAAGTGAGCGGTGGCTGAGCCTTCGAGAACATAGAGCTGATCGGCTTCGATATAACAGTGCAGCTTGTGGGATTTCTCGTTACGCCTAACGGTTTCTTTGAACTCAAGCTTGCGTATGATTCCCGTCAATGCTTGGGCTTCAATATTGACGGGCTGGCTTTGGCTATCGAGGGTGTACCAGATTCCTGCATTCTTTCGGTTGCAAAATACATAGACTTGGCTTTTGGGAGCCGAACCAAAGCCGAGCGTCTGCTGAGTAGCAGGGGCTAGGGCTTTCGTAATGTGCTGGAGTTCGTAGGCGATCGCCTGTAATGCTTCGGTTCCTTTCATGAATTGCTCCTACGAAACTTCTACATAATTGTCTTGAGAGGCTTCGGGCATGGGGGCTAAGCTTGTGTCTACCCAACAGTCATCACAAACGTCTTCTTGGTCGTCTGATGCACCTTTGCAATAGGGCTGAAGCCTCTTGCATGTTGCACACTCGAAGTATTCACCTGGGCTGCAACCGTCGCAATAGCTTTTGCTTCGCTTTGCCATGCAGCCCATTGGAGATAGTTGCAGAATTTCACGGCCTTGTTGCAGTAGGTTCCAAAGATGTTTATCCATAATGTTTTCCCTGTGGTGTGTGGGGCTAAAGCATGGCTCTAGCCCCTTGGGTAAGGTTTAATATTCCGAACTGTGCATAATGGTCAACAGTCGGCGGCAATAGTGCGGGTCGCTGGGGTCTTCTGCGCCATACTCAAATTCCGCATCGAAGTAGTCCAGCTTGAAAAACCACTTTTCACCCTCAAACTCGACGGCTCCAAAGTCATGCTCACCGTGAGGATCATTGCCTTCAGTGAAATCATTGAACACTCTGACCAGTCGCGTTAGCTCTTGTTGCTGCTCGGACGTGAGCGCGTTAACTCTTGCGCTTGCCATGTGCTTGCCTAGAGTGCGATCGCCTTTACGAAAGCGGTCGTTCAGGTCTGCGATCGTTGTTACTTCTGCTGTGGTCATGCTGTTGCTCCGTGTAGGTGATGGAGTGGGCTAAAGCTGTGCCTTAGCCCTAGTCGATTCAAAGCTTTAGAACTCAGTGAAATTCTCGCAATTGCCTTGAGGCCAAGCTTCTTCGCTGTCGTCAGGCTCATTCTTTAGCGGCACGTAGGAAATGTATCTGGCACTGAGGCCATAAATGTCTGCGACGCAACCCCGAACAACTTCAGTCGTGGGTTTTCGTAGGACAGGCCATATCCAAAACTCTTCGCGCTTCACCTTGCCGTCTTGTTCAAACGTTGCACAAACTTGCACGGGTTCTATTTTGGTTGCTAACGGGGCAACTTTCGTCAGTAGAACGTCTCTGGTTTTTACTGCTACCATTGGTTTTACCTTGGTAATCCGCGCTTTAACTTGTCTAGGGTTGGGGGCGCGGGTTGACTTGAGTAAGCGATCGCTTTCTTTACGAGAGAAGGCGATCGTTTACTTTTGAAAGATTTTGAAAAACTTTGTTTAGCCTCCGGTGGTTGCTCTTCGTTCAACGGCTTGCGCCAGCCACGGTAGTTTCCCAACTCGGAGGGGTTATTTGGTTGTCTAGGTTCTGTAGAGATTGACTGAAGCGTAAGGCTCTGAGAATCTTGATTCCGTTCGGGTGGGGGCTGTCTCGTTCCCTGTACCTCATACCTATAAATATACAGCTTTAACTTGTATTTGTCAAATATAGACATTGATTTAAGTAGGTCTATTATCTATTAATACATTCTTGAGATGTATAATTTGTGTTAAGCTCACAAACAGAAGTACAGTCTAGGTGTTGAGTTCTATGTCTCAGACTTTGATCAGATGGCGACTACGGGAGGTCATGGCTAGATACAGGATCAAGGCTATGGATCTCGCCAAAGAAATGAAGCTCAGTGCTAATGCCGTTTCTAACTTGCGGCAAAGCAACACCATGCCAAGATTGGATGGTGAATCACTCAATAAGCTTTGCAATGCTTTAAATTCACTAGCTCAGGAGCTAGATGAAGAAATCACCCCAATAACTCTCATCAACTATGTCCGTGATGGTGAACCAGGGGATAAGTCGGCTTTGGTTAACTCATCGACTTTGGAAAAAAACCAAGCAAGCAAAAAGGGAAATCGCACGATAAGCAATCGTCAGAGTCCCTCATTGGCTTTGGTCCCTGAATTACCTGAGTCTGCCTAATGGAAACACTCTTACCAAAGAGAACAACACTCCTTTTTGAACAAGAATAGGAGAATCTGTAATGTCTGAAGGTTTTGGCTCTACCCGTGACAAGCGACTCCTAACCAAACGGATTCAAGGGCATGACATCAACCAAGTTCATAAGTTGATGGATCAATTTGCCCAGCGACTCACGCCTTTACAGATTGACAGCCTAGTCTCTGAGACTTTGGAAGCCCTGCCAAAGGAAGAAGGCGCTTGGTTTTATAAGAATTTACTTGACTCTGATCAATACCGCCAAATGCAAGATCTTGCAGCAGAAGGAATGACTCAGCTTTTGATTGAAGCTGGTTTCGTTTCCGGCACAGATTTCTGCTCTAACCCAAATGGCGGTATCATCTTGAGCCATGAGGCTTCTGAACGCATTCTTGCAGAAATCCCTGAAATGGATGGAGAATCGTTCGATGCAGCTTTTATTACTGTCGGTGAGGTGATTTCTATGTAAAACCCTTTAAACGCGAAAAACCCCAACTGTTAGAGCAGTCAGGGTCTTTCGGTCAAACAATCCCAATATCTCAGGTGGCTTGAACTTAATGCTGTTTCTCGTGGCATAGGTTTTAGGTCTCCAATGGAGCCGTGTGACTATCCTAGACGATACACAACACACGGGTCAAGATACCTCATGGGCATTTTGACTCACGGCTCCCTATCTCGCTTCACAAAACGATAGGGACTCATCACTCATGACTTCACACCTTTGGGAGGTCGCTTATGCCCTCCATACGTAGCTTCACACCTACACGCCAAAGCAACCCCTGCCTCATCTGTAGCGATATCAAGGGCAATTGCCGCCAGACACCCGAAGACCTGCATCTCTGCATGAGCTTGTCCGGCGCTCTTCCTGGCTTCCGGTATCTCGGTCAGACCAAAGATGGACTGTGGGCAAAATACGCCATTGATAACGGGCTTAAGCAAAGTCCACAAGAACGAGAGCAACGCTGGCAAGACCAGCAGCTTCTGCGCCAACAACGAGCTGCCGCTGAAGCCGATCGCCATGCTCAAGCACTGCCAGCCATAGAACGCGATCGCCACTACCGCCAACTCTTGAGCCAGCTATCGCTTCATCCGGCTGACAAGGCAGATCTACACCATCGCGGCCTGACTGATGAGCAGATTGAAGCCTGGGGGGTCAAGTCCGTTGAGCAATGGCAACGCCTCAGTATCGAGCTGCCGCACGAGCTAACGGGGGTTGCTTTAGATGGGAGATCGCTTATCACGCCGCGCCCTGGCTATCTGTGTCCCATTCGGGATGTTGACGGCTACATCGTTGGGTTTCAGCTTCGCGCCAGAGTCTCAAAGGATCGCCGTTACGGTTGGCTTACGGGTAAAACCAAGAAGCGTCCCAATGGACCGACCAATCACCTCCCAAATGGTGAGTTGCCCCTGGTGGTGAATCGACCAGGACAAGCTCAAAGAGAGTCCATTGCGCTCGTCGAAGGCTTGGGGGCAAAACCCTTTATCCTCTCACAGAGACTTGGACTCGTGACTATTGGCGCGGCGGGTGGCATATTCGCGGCAAGTCCCCAGACCTTCAAAGTGACACTAGACCAGTTAGGGCATAAAAACATTGAGTTTTACCCTGACGCGGGTGCTGTC
>JBGSVR010000210.1:0-2269 GCA_041752855.1 Thermosynechococcaceae cyanobacterium | reverse complement strand
AGGTCTACTCTGATGTTCTCAAGCGACCCATAGCTTCGGATCAAGTTTGGATCTCCTACGCTCTTAAGCTTGTCCCAACTAATCCCCTTGGCTAACTCAAGCCCATAATCCGGTGGAATCAGACCTGTCTTATCTTTAGGGATTGATGAGGCTGCTAATTCTGGCTGGACGTTTTGGGCTTTTGCAGCTTCACGTTGTGGTACTGGTGAAGGTGCAGCTTCATGAGTGACAGGCGTTGGCACACTCACCGCTTTTGTTGGCTCTGGTTGCGGCGATCTGGCCTGAGTTTGCAGCGGCTCAGAAATAGGCCGAGGTGATGGCGAAAGCTTCGCACCAAGAGTCCGCTCAGCTTCAGCCGTGGACTGAGGCGCTGGCGATTGTGCAGGTGTTGCGACAGGGCTGGCGCTAGGCGCTGGCGATTGTGCAGGGGCTTCAGTGGGGCTAACGCTAGGAGCTTGCACTGCCTCAAATGCCTGTTTTGCACCTTCTGTACGCTCTGGTGTTGCTTGGGAGACGACCGCGCCATTCTCAGTTTTGAGAACAGTCTGGTTGTCTACCATCACCTCAAAGTCTTTTGGCTTTAGGGCTGGGTTCGGCAATGACGCAAAATATGCCTTGAGTGATTTGATTTCATCAGGAGTTAGCTCATTCTTGGAGGCTGTAAACACCCCATCCTTAACCTGACCCTTCAGCTTTGTCTGACCATCAACTTTGATTTCAATCGTGGGGTCTTTGGTCTTGCCAAAGGATTTAGCAAGGCTTTTCATCATGTCTTCAAACGTTCGCCTCATGGCTTTCATGATCTCTGACTGAGCGCGTTGAGCGGATGTACCCACTCTGTCTATTTCATGTTGGTTTTGCATTATTGATTCCTAAAATCCGGCTGCATTAATATCGGTAGAACGAGAGATGACCCGAACATTTTTAATGAACTGGGTTTTGATATTCATCGCCTCAAGTGCCTTAATCTCTTCTGGGAACATGATTTGAGGCGTTTCACCAGTTCCCGAAAGTCCCATCTGCATATCCTCAACACAGAACACATCCACATCCTTGCGTTCTGGATTCTGTGTTTTACACGCCGCTAACATGGGTGCAAAATATTGACTCGCAAGGGCAACGGCGACCGATGGCGGCAGGTAATCCATCCTGAAGGCCACTCGATTACGATTGAGCCACTTACACTTTTGGCCTTCTGTCCTAAAGTGCAGAAATTCAACCTCATGCTTAGATGGGTTGACTGACTTTGATTCTGTTTCCCAGTACGTCACCTTGCCTTTGGCTGACTGGCGAACGGCTAAGGGTGCAGCAGAGGTACTCGGATAGCAGCGCTCGAAGGCATAGGTCTGTTGGACGGGGGCGATCGCTGGCTCTCGCATGTTCGCTTTGACATGGCGGATCATGCTGAAGGATGCTACAAAGACCAGCACGACTGAGGCAGTCCCACCGATCCACAATATTGATGGCTTGGGCATGGCGTTCGTCTCCAATTACTTCCGAGTTAATATCGGAGCTTTTGGAAAAAGGCGAACAAAATCGCTGATGTTAAGCTGGGGGTAGGAATTGGCTGAGGCTATCATGACCAGCTTCACTACAAAAAGAGAGAAACTGAAGGCAGCAAGCGCGAAGCTGCCTACCATGTATGATCTTCCCAGTGAAGATCCAGAGGATCCTGGTTTGCCAGACGAGTTTCATGATTTACAGCCCCAACTCTTGAGCGCTACGTTGCGCTTGATGGATGTAAAGAGCGATCGCTTCTTTACCGGAACTGACCTCAATATCTACTACGACCTTCAAAATCTGAAGTGGTATAAGCGACCGGATTGGTTTGTTGCCATTGGTGTACCCCGACTGTATGACGAACGGGATATGCGAATGAGTTTTGTCGTTTGGGACGAAGGCGTTAGCCCATCTGTAATCGTAGAACTGCTTTCTGAAGGGACAGATAAAGAAGATTTGGGGCTAACCGAGCCTCAACCAGGAAAGGCTCCGACCAAATGGGAAGTCTATGAGCAGATCCTGAAAGTACCGAATTACGTTGTATATGACCGCTACAAAGACATATTGAGAGCTTATCAGCTTGTGAAAGGCGAATATCAGGCGCTTGAAATTGAAAGCGAACGGATCTGTTCGACTTTGGACAAATCAAAATTACCCACCTGTTAATTCCAGGTGAGTAGATAGGCATAACTGCGATCTATTCTAAAAACTACGCAGCTATTACAGGCAAAGTATTTTGAGACTTACCTTTTTTAATCACTGGCAATCG
>JBGSVR010000209.1:0-3433 GCA_041752855.1 Thermosynechococcaceae cyanobacterium | reverse complement strand
TTTTAATTTGGCTACCCGTTTTGGGTGCAGCACTGATTGGGTTTTGGCCGCAGAACCTCTCAGAACAGTGGGTAAAACGGCTTGCTCTAATCGTCAGCACCGTATTAGTCGGTCAGACCGTTTGGGTGATTAGCCAGTTTGACCTGTCTCAATCTGGCTTCCAGATGCGTGAAATTTTAGATTGGATTGAGCCACTGGGCTTAAGCTACCACCTTGGGGTGGACGGTCTATCTTTGCCATTGGTGGTGCTAAACAGCCTCTTGACCTGGATTGCCATTTACAGCAGCCCTGCTAAAACCATTCGTCCACGTCTGTATTACGTGCTGGTCTTACTGGTTAATGCAGGGGTGACGGGTGCGTTTTTGGCACAGAATCTGCTGCTGTTTTTCTTGTTTTACGAGGTAGAGCTGATTCCGCTCTATTTGCTGATTGCCGTATGGGGTGGCGCTCAACGTGGCTACGCAGCGACCAAGTTTTTAATTTATACGGCGGTCTCTGGCATTTTAATTTTGGCGGGCTTTTTAGGTCTAACCTGGCTGGGTCATGCCACAAGCTTTGACTACGAGGCTGTACAAACTGTAGTTAGCACTCTGCCCCTGGTGCTGCAAGTTCTACTGCTAGGCGTTTTGATTTTAGGCTTTGGCATTAAAACCCCCTTGGTGCCTCTACACACCTGGCTCCCCGATGCCTATGTTGAAGCCTCTCCCCCCATTGCCATTTTGTTGGGTGGGGTGTTAGCAAAGCTTGGCACCTATGGACTGTTTCGGTTTGGGTTAGGGCTGCTGCCAGAAGCGTGGAAAAGTATTGCGCCCTTGCTGGCGGTATGGGCTGTGGTGATTGTGATGTACGGGGCATTGGCGGCGATCGCCCAGCATGACATCAAACGCATGGTGGCCTACAGCTCCATCGGACACATGGGCTATGTGTTACTGGGCGGCGCGGCGCTGACGGAACTCAGTATTGTGGGCGCAGTCTCCCAGATGGTTGCCCACGGCTTTATTTTGGCGCTGCTGTTTTATCTGGTTGGCATTATTGAGGCAAAAGTTGGCACTCGTGAGCTTTCTGCCCTCAATGGCCTCATGAGTCCAGTGCGCGGTTTGCCCTTGGTCAGCGCTCTACTGGTTTTGGGCGGCATGGCAAGCGCAGGGATTCCAGGACTGGTTGGATTTATTGCAGAGTTTTTGGTTTTTCAAGGCAGCTACGCCGTGTTCTCTTGGCAAACGCTGCTCTGCGTTGTTGGGACAGGTTTTACCGCAGTCTATTTCGTGATTTTGCTCAACCGCACCTGTTTTGGACGTTTAGATAGCGCCTTAGCCTACTACCCTAAGGTGCTTTGGTCAGAGCGATTTCCCGCCCTGCTTTTAGCCGCTGTGATTCTATTCTTGGGAGTACAGCCTTACTGGCTTGTACACTGGAGCGAACCAACTACGGCGGCAATGGCTCAGGTAGCGGCTGCCTATGAACCTTCGCCGAACGCGATGAGCGTGAAGACAGTGGCTCAATCGCTCACGGATTTAACAAAGAGCGACTCTCTTTTGACGAACCTCTAAGTTAATGTTTTTGCCCACAGGAGATATGCCGTTATGCAAACCCTCGACAAACCCACAACTCTTCCACCCTCCACCCACGAATTTGCAGAAATTATCCATCGTCTAGAAGCAGGCGGCGCAATGCTGCCAGATTCTCAGGAGAATCTGATGCAGATTATCGGCATCTATAAAGCCTACGCCGTACCGATGGACTTCTACTGGCGCGACCTCCTGTATATTGCCGAGAACGTCTTTCTCAACCCTCTGCCGTTTTTCAAATACTTTCTGCCCCAAGAATACTTAGACCTCCACAACCACTACGCCGGAGACGATGCCGACCTGCGGATTTGGCGTGGGGAAGCAACCGCTCACCCTGAGCTGCTTGAGTTTATGGAAAAAGGCGAAACAGGCAAAATGCCGAAGCTGTTTCATCACCTATTCCATGACCGCATCAACATGGAATTTGCCGAAGCCTGTATGCAGGCGATGCTCTGGCACGGACGCGACATGGGCTGGGGACAGTTCGACGGCTACCTCGACAGCGATGAGTACCGCGCCAACGCCGATCGCGCTATCAAAGCCTACTTGAAGTACAACCCGCCGATGCTGGCACTGTACAAACTCTTTCCTGACATGTTTTTAGAGCAGTGTCGGATGATGTCCTACACTGCCAACCTAGGATTATTTTGGGAAGTGATGGCTCCTGTTTTCTTTGAAATGTCAGATATCTTCGATGAAGGTGGCTTTGCAGGCGTGCCTGATGCGATGAACTTTTTGGTGAACGGGATTTTTGCCATCTCCGGTCGTCCCATCTACCACCACGTTTATGTACGGGGCGAGTGTTTTGAGATTATTCCCAAATCCAAAGGCTTTATGTGGCTGTACGAAGCCGCTCTCCCCTACGTCGAAGCCGTCTTTTATCGCACCGCCCCTTTCCGAGGCACCAAATCCTACAACGCCCAAGCCGGACAAGTGCCCACAGAGCAAAAAGACTTCCACTACGGCATTTTATACGCCGATGTGTTTCCGGTCGGCTCGGCAGGCATTCCGCCTACTCTACTGATGCAGGACATGCTGCACTTCTTGCCGCCTTACCTCGTGGAATATTACCAGCAGCACTGTCGTGGCGAAGACGATATGTTGATCCAACTTGGCATTACCTTTCAAAGATCGATGTATTGCGTCACTTCTGCGGTGATTCAGGCGTTACGTCAGGCATTGCTGTATCCATTGGATGATCCTAACCCTAAGCATTTGATGGCAAATCGCGCTTTTTTTGAGGCTCAGATTGATCGGTTTAAACGACCTGAAGCACGGTTAAGAGATATTCAAAGTCAAAGCTATCGGTAAGTTAGCAGGAATTGTCTTTTTTAGGCGGGTTTCGGCTTCGCTCAACCCTCAAACCCTGCATTGAGATGAATCAGTCTGTTCTCAAAGCAACAGAAGAAAGACCCTCTTAATTCAATATCTTCAAAATATCCAGAAGTATAACCCACCAACCGATGTCACCCGCGCACCCCAACCCACCAACCTTCTGGAGGGAGTTTGAGGGACGCAGCCGTCTCTCAATGGGGGGCACGGGGGGCTAGTCCCCCGAAATTACACAACCCGTCAACCGAGCTACACCGTCAACCCAGCCACCTACCAAAACCCATGCCCACCATCGTAGACATCGCCGTCAGCAACCCCTCGTTCAGCACCCTCGTCACCGCCGTCAGCGCCGCAGGCTTAGTCGAAACCCTCCAAAGCCCTGGCCCCTTCATCGTCTTCGCCCCCACCGACGAAGCCTTCGCCAAACTCCCCCCTGGCACCATCCAGACCCTAGTACAAAATATTCCCCAACTTTCCCGTATCCTGACCTTTCACGTCGTCTCCGGTAAATATACAAAAGCCGACCTAGCCCA
>JBGSVR010000208.1:0-2094 GCA_041752855.1 Thermosynechococcaceae cyanobacterium | reverse complement strand
CGTTTGCCAGTTTCCCTTCTGGGTGCAATCACCAGAGTTGAACCAACCCGCGCCCTATCTCAAATCATTCGTCGCCGCCTCTAAGATGATCTGGAGTGAACCAAATGAGTCAAATCCACTCCCCAAAAGAAATGCTTACGGATTATGATGTTGCGATCGCCTAACCCTTGCTTTCCGATGCAGATAGATCAGGGTAAACCGTGTCATCCCCCTCATCCTGCTGAGGAATCTCGTAAACTTGCTTGCGCCGACCTGCCACCCGCATCCCTGCCCAAAAAGTCGTAGCGGTGATCGCCCCACCCAAAGGCACCCAACCCCACCAAGGTAAAGCCAAGTTCTGAAGACTGACTACTCCAGAAGAAGGCGCTACTGCTGGAGCTTCTGCTTTCGATGTACCGCCTCTCAAAGATTGTGCGTACAGTTGAGTGGCTCGCTGTGTTACCACGCGATCACCCTCAAACAAACCGCTCTCAATCTCCACCAATTCTCCAGAAGTCTTTCCTACAGACACTTCAGCCGACTGATAGGCATTCCCATTTTGCACAAACACCACAGTTTTCTTATCGTTCGTTTCCACAACGGCAGACTGAGGGATTACCAACACAGGCGCAGAGGAACCACCCGTCAACAGATCCAATTCAGCAAACATTCCTGGCTTTAATCGACCCTCTGGATTCTCCAGTTCAGCTTTGACTGGCACAACGCGCGTTTCGCCTTCTACCGCAGACCCAATCACGCTAATGCGTCCAACAAAAGTACGGCTTGCCACTTTAACCCGGACCTGTTGCCCCACCTGGATTTGATCCAAGTCTTTTTCATAAACATTGGCGGCGACTAAAACGCTGCGGTCATTGAGGATCGTCATAATGGGCTTACCCGCATCTTCGCCAGATTCCCCTAACGTGACTTCGCGATCTGCGACTGTTCCAGAAATGGGGGCTTTGATGGTGATTGCCCCGTTGGTGTTGGCGCTGGCACCTAACTGTTTGAGTCGCGCCTCATACCCTGCATCGCTAAGCTGAATCCGCGATCGCGCCAAAGACACATCGGATTGAGCTTTTTGGAGGTCAGATTCAGCCTGTAAAAAATCGAGACGGCTAGTGGACTTCGCCACGACGGATTTAACCGCCATCAGTTGAGTTTCAGACTCCAGCACCTGACGGCGGGGGATGGCACCCACTTTTAGGAGGTCGCGATCGCGATCATATTTCTCTTGAGCAAAGGCCAATTGAGACTGCGCCTGTTGAAGATCGGCGGACGCAATTTGGCGCTGACGGACGGTATTCTGTTGCGCTAGCCTTAAATCTGCTTCAGCTTTTCGCAGGTCTGCCTCTGCCTCAGAGCGCTTTTGAATTGAATCTACCCGCAGTTCGGCAATCTCTGAGCTAGATAGAATGGCAACAGGTTGACCCGCCTGCACAACTTCACCAGGCTGCACTAAGAGCTGAATCACCGTGCCTTTGATGGGGGTTGTCACCTCCACCTTGCGGTTGGGGACTGCCTCAATCTGTCCGGTTGTTTTAATGCTTAACGCCAAGGACTGAAGACGAACAAGAGCGACGGTTAAGCCCATGCGCTTAGCGGTTGCCGCATCTACCTGAATAGAGTCTGCGGCGGGCGCAGAACTATGCTGGAATTCATCCCCGTGTCCACCATGCGCCAAGACAGAGGCAGAGGCTGTGGTTAATAACAACGCGCTCACCAACGTTACAGACGCTTTTCGCCACTGCAAACGGGAACGTTGAGGGATGAAGGTCATCGAGAACGTCCTTAAATTTCAAAGCTCAAAACTAACTGTGGCAGCCAAACATAAAACAGAGATGAAGTGGCTTATTTGCCATACCAGGCTTTGCGCCATTGCTTCATCTGCGAAATTTCAGCTTGCTGCGAGGTTAGGATGGCCTTAGCCATCTGCTTAATTTCAGGCCGCTTTGTCTTGCCCAACACCTCTTTTGCCATTGTCACGGCTCCCTCATGGTGCGGAATCATCGCGTCGATAAAGCGCATGTCAAAGTTAGCATCGGCAGTGCCTAAGTCTTGGCTCATCATCATGCCTTGCTTTTGCTCAGAAGACATTGCCATCATGTGACCCAT
>JBGSVR010000207.1:0-15335 GCA_041752855.1 Thermosynechococcaceae cyanobacterium | reverse complement strand
AATCCTGATTCGCAGGCATCGGCAGGCAGATGGTTTTGTCCCCTGAGGTTGTTCGGGCTTTGCGCTCTTTCATCGCTTTCTGCTCCTGAACTCTGCCTTACTTTCCCATTTTAACAAGCACAAACTAACTTAGAACCAGCGATATCAGGCGAGAGTTTGGCCTTCTTTGCTTGGGCTTTGACGCTGAGTCCCGCTTGTGTTTGTTGGGCAGATAGGGCATAACCGTTACCTTGTTCTACATCAATCACTGCTACGACTGACCATTCCAATCCTCGTTGAGCCTTACCTATACTGCCGTTGTAGAACGAATCGAGTCCTTCGGTGTGCCGTCCGCTTTTGCGAACAAAGGTGCAATCAACTGCCGCAATCCGAGTTCCTGTCTTGGGTCTATGAACCTGTTCAATTACGCATTGATTAAGGGATTCAAACCCCAGGGTGTCCTTAAAGTGGCGACGATAGGTCTTCTCTGATAGGTCGCTGTAACGGCTGAGATTCGTGAAATTGACGTTCCCACACACCACGAAGATCGTTGTGAATAATGTCAGCAGGAACGTTCGCTGAGGTTTGTGAAATGGCCTGCTGTGGAGAGCAGACCCGTTACAATATTTTTTAGGCTATCCATTTGGTGCAGGGTGTTTTGCTTACATCTGCACTCTATACGGTGGATAGCTTTTCTGCACTCTTCACCAAAACTGTCCAGAGTATTGCTGGAAAGTGATTCTATATCTACTAATTAGCAAAAACATTAGTGAAAACGAGCCAAACAGTTTGCTTCTGCCTAAAGCCATCAAATTCCGTAATGTCAATTCGGCTATGGAAGAGTATTACGCGAGAGCGTTTTCTCCAGAAATTATAAATGCAATTAAGTTTGTAGAGAAATCAAAAATAGCTGCCGAACTTGTATCAAAATATGCCAAAGCTAGTGGAGAAGAAAACGAAGAAATAGCATTCTCCGAGAGCTTTTTTCAAATCAATCTCATGTATGTTCAGAAAAAATTTGAAGAAGCATTTTCATCTCTAAAATTACAGAAAAATCATCTCCTGTTTATAGATGGAATTGATATTAGGCCGTCGCGAATTGATTATGAAGACTATCTTGACTGCGTTAAAGGCTTAGCAAACGCAGTATGGGCAATCAACAACGATGTATTTCCCAGAGTAAAAGATTCAAAAGGACGACTTAAAGTTGTGCTTTTGATAAGACCTGATATTTTTGATTCCATAGGTTTACAGAATCGAAACAATAAGATTAGAGATAATTCTGTTCTATTAAATTGGAATACAACTTATAAGAATTACAGAAATTCAAAACTGTTTGAGATGGCTGGAAAATTGGTTGGGACACAGCAAATTCCGCCACTTGACTATGATAAGGCTTGGGATCACTATTTTCCCTACACGATCGAAAACAAGGCTAATAATAATCAAGGTGAAAATGATTCCTCATTTATTGGTTTTCTGAGGTACTCCCTCTATCGCCCTAGGGATATTGTTACAATGCTTGCTATTCTCAAAGAGAATTTTATTGAACAGAGGCAAGATCCTAGTAGAGTATTCGCTGGATCAGACTTTTTTGACGCTGAGTTTGCTAGAAAATATTCAGAGTATTTGTTAGGTGAAATAAAGGATCAACTGTCGTTCTATTATACAGAAAACGATTATCAGCTTTTCCTTAAATTCTTTGAATACTTGAAGGGAAAGAGCCATTTTTCATATGATGAATATTTCAGTGCTTATCGAGCATTTGCGGAATATCTAGATTCAAATTCAATCAAAAGGCCGAAATTTTCTGAAGCACCTGACGTATTTCTTCAATTTCTGTATGAGTTAAACGTCATTTTTTATATTGAGAAAGTCTCAGGCGGAAACTTCATAAGACTATGCCTCCGAGAGCGAAATCCTACTAATATTTCTCCAAAGGTTAAGACGCATCAAACATATCAAATCCACTATGGACTAATCGAAGAACTTAATGTAGGTAAAAAGTACACTACGCTTGAAGTAGCGTTTCGACAGGCTTTTAACAGACCTCAGAGAATCGAGAATCAATAATTGTTGGATTGAAGTTGAGATCGCTAAGTTACTGACAGCTAACAACCCGATTGGAGCGGACGCGCAGAGTTCTCTAGTCTACCAATTAAGTTTTTAGTTGTCGCTCAGCCGGAACGATATACAAGTACAAATTGTGCCGCCTTAAGTTGGTATTCATGCCAGTTCATCTGCTAATAGATCCTGAATGTATGGAGAGTACAAACCTATGACAGTCACCAACGTTCATATTGCTCAAGAAGCGCAAGAGCTTTTGATCAAAGCAGCAGCAGCAAAAAATGTATCCGTAGAAAAATTGGCTTCTGAAATTTTGGCTGAGGGTATACAGATACAGCTCTCTGAGCTTGAGACAAGCGATCGCCCAAACAGTAGTTTTAATCCCTTAGCTAATCTCCAGCCTTATGCTTTTCATGCAAAACCAGAAGAATCAGCTCTATCGCCTGATGAATGGAGTATGGAAAACGAGGAGGGCTGATAATCCGTGCTGATCTTGGATACTCATATCTGGGTTTGGTGGAATCAAGATGATCCGCAGTTAAGCCTCCGTCAAAAAGACACGATTGAGGAGGCTAGAGCAAAAGGGATTGGGATTTGCACAATTAGCCTTTTAGAAATTGCTCGGTTGGTTCAACGAGGAAGAATTGTCCTGCCAAAGCCTACTCAAGAGTGGTTTGATATGGCACTAACGCAAGAAGGCATAATGCTGATTTCGATTACTGCTGAAATCGCCATTGGCAGCGTTACATTACCCGACACATTTCATAAAGATCCGGCAGATAGGCTAATTGTTGCTACAGCGAGAGCTTACGACTGTCCTCTGGTGACAGCAGATAAAGAGATTTTGGCCTATCCGCATGTAAAGCTTGTACGCCCGTAAGCCAGAGGTCGATCGCCTGTAGACCGCTCTGGTTTTGATAGCATAGGCACAATCCTGCACAATCAGTTCTATGACAGTTGCCATCACAGAAGCGGTTAAGACCCTTGCCGAGGCAGAACGACGATTTAATTTGTCACGGACTGAGGATGAATCTTTGTTTTTAGAATGGCAGATAACGTTGCCAGAACTATTAGAGTTGTTGCCTTATAAAACAGAAAATGGCTGAAATCCTTTCTGTACATAGGTTTCAAGTATTTTTGTCAGAATCGGCTGTAATCCTTGCAGTGTAAAGCTTTCAGCGATTTTGAGAATTATAAAGCAACAGGTCTATTACCCACGGAACAGGCTGCCCTAGATGAATTACGTCAGCGATATCTCTATCAACGCTCCGAAGGACAGTCACTAGAGGGAACAGTTACGCTATTAATAGCTTCACCACTGCTGGCGATCGCCGGATTTTATGACCCACCCTTTCGGGTAAAAGCAGAAGAGTCTTACTATTGATTCTGGAAGACAACGAAGAGACGCTGCAAGGGCGAATAGATGTGCTGGTGCTCTTAAATCATCTTTGGGTGGTGGTTTTAGAATCAAAGAAAACGGCATTATCAGTTTGGGCAGCGCTGCCTCAAACCCTCGCTTACCTGATGGCAAATCCTCAGTCAGCCCAGCCGAGCTTTGGCTTGGTAACAAATGGCGATGAAATTTTGTTTGTAAAGCTGGTGCAGCAAGATAGTCGATACTACGCGCTATCGCGGGTGTTTTCACCATTTACTTCTAGGCGAGAACTTTACAGCGTCTTACAGATTTTGAAGCATATTGGTCAAGAGATGGTTGCTGCCGTGGGCTAGGCAAACTTTTGGTGCATGGCGGACTCTTGGTGCGCAGCTATCGCCTAACGCCTGCATCAAGCTGACACAACCGACTAGAATCGGAGTAGCCGAATCTGCAAAATCCCCATGCAAGCCTATAAACTTAAAGGAACCATCGACGATTTTGGGCATCTAGTCATCAATGCCCCTATTACTATGCCACCTGGAAATGTGGAAGTAATTGTTTGGCTCTCAGACTCTCTGGCAGACAGTAGCTCTAATTCAGAGAGCGAAATTTCAGACCCCAAACCTAAAAGAACCGTTGAATGCGATATCCCAAGTCTAAAAGCTTGGCTAGAAAAGACAAAGCCTGCTGCACCAGACTTTGATGCAGATCAGGCCAAGTGGGAGCGCTTGAAGGAGAAGCATAACCTTTGAAAATGCTCATTGACACCAACGTCATTGTGGATGTTGCTCTTGAGCGGCAACCCTTTTACGCAGAGAGCCAGAAAATTTTATCCCTTGCCTATCAACAGCAAATTACAGGCTATATTTCAGCTTCAACCGTTAGTGACCTTTACTACATCATCCGCAAAGTCAAAGGGCGAACATTGACCCTTGAATTTTTGCAAACTATCACGGCTTTTTGCCCTATTGCTGCTGTTGATCAAGCCGTGATTTCAATGGCTTTAGCTGCAAACTTCAAAGATTTTGAAGATGCTATCCAGCACAGTACCGCCATCGCGCACCAGATAGATATCATCGTCACCCGTAACCCCCAAGATTTCACCAGCGCGATGAATCTCCAAATTTTGACTCCCTCTCAACTGATTCAACGCATTACACCCTAACAGCTATACATCTGTGGGATTAGCTCCCAAGCAAGAATGAGAAATTTTGATGTAAAACAGCACTGGACATAGCCTTATCAGGGGAGAGAATGGCGATCACCCAACTCTTACGCCAAGCGAGTGCTATTGAGTAGCTAAACATTAGAATAAACTCAAGCCACCCTCTCGCAGGTGCGTATGATCCAAACACCCTCCAAACTTATTACGCTAGATGAATTTCTGCAACAGCCAGAAACAAAGCCAGCTAGTGAATATATTGATAGTCAAATTATCCAAAAACCAATGCCCCAAGGAGAACACAGCACCCTTCAGGGCGATTTAGTTACGTCCATCAACACCGTTGTTAAGCCTAACCAGATTGCACGCGCCTATCCAGAATTGCGATGTACCTTTGGCGGTAAATCAATCGTGCCTGATATTGCAGTGTTCCGGTGGGGCAGAATTCCGCGTAAAGCAGACGGTACCGTCGCCAATCAATTTGCGATCGCCCCAGACTGGACAATCGAAATTCTCTCCCCCAACCAAAGCCAGACTAAAGTAACGTCCAACATTCTGCACTGCCTTGAGCATGGTACCTCAATGGGTTGGCTCATTGACCCCGCAGAGCAGGCGATTTTTATTCATCGTCCTCACCAATCCCTACAGCTCTTTCAGGTGGCTGAAACGCTTTTGCCTGTTCCAGATTTTGCGGCAGACCTTCGCCTAACCGTCGGTGAAGTCTTTAGTTGGTTACTTGAGTAAGCAGAGACACAACCTTTGAAAGATTTTACTCAGATAGCCTTGAAACCTACGTTTTGGGCAAACTTATAACAAAATATGCATCATTTCTTTTAAATTTATGTTAACTTGCTCTGAATTATGAAAACGTCCATTACAAAACGCTTATGTCCTACGATGCCAATCTTTTGGAAATTTCCGTTAAAGCCTTAGCCCAGCGCATCGCCACAGCAGACGCTCCCCTTCAGCTTATCGACGTGCGCGAATTACAGGAAATTGCGATCGCCGCCCTCCCCCACTTCCAAGTCTTTCCCCTCAGCCAATCCGCCGAATGGATGGCAACCCTTCCCACACAGCTAGACCCCCACGCTGAAACCTATGTAATCTGTCACCACGGGATGCGCTCCGCCCAGATGTGTCAATGGCTGAACCAACAGGGCTTTACCAACGTCAAAAATATTGCAGGTGGCATTGATGCCTACGCCCTAGCGGTTGATTCCTCCATCCCTCGCTACTAACCCAGCCCCTTCTGTGAACCATCGCCATGTACGTTCAGCTCACCGAGCGCCAGCAAAAAGTCCTTCGAGCCACCGTTAATCACTACATTGAAACGGCAGAGCCTGTCGGTTCCCAAGCGCTTGCGAAAGAATACGAATTTAGCCTTAGCTCCGCCACTATCCGCAACGTCATGGGCATGTTAGAGAAAGAAGGCTTACTTTATCAACCCCATACCTCGGCAGGGCGAGTTCCCTCAGATTCTGGATATCGTGTCTATGTCGATAAGCTCATCACCCCTTCAGACCAGTGGGTAGAGCGCATCCAGCAGCTTCTTGCCAAACGCCTACCCGCCGAACCCGCTAGCTTTGAGACCCTCCTGCGTCAAGCGGCTCAGATTTTAGCGACCCTCAGCGGCTGCGTGGCACTGATTACGGTTCCCCAGTCGTCTCTTGCCACCACCATTCGCCATCTGCATTTAGTGCAGGTAGAGCCACAGCGAGTAATGCTGATTTTGGTCACAGATACCTACGAAACCCGCTCAGTGTTTATGGATTTACCTGCTCACCTTGGACAATCTGAAGATGCTGAATTGCTAGAGCAAGAACTACACTTATTATCAAACTTTCTGAATCATCACCTGTGCGGCAAATCGTTATCAGAACTGGCGTTGATCGACTGGCAAGCATTAGATCGCGAGTTTCAGAAATTTGCAGCATTCCTCAAGCAGCTTTGCCAAGATCTAAGTCAGCGCAATCAGTCACCCATTGCCAACCCTATTTTAATTGGCGGGGTTTCCGAGTTTTTGCGTCAGCCCGAATTTTCAGAACTGGCGCAAGCGCAGACCATTATTCAGATGCTCGAAGAAGAACAAGATCAGCTTTGGCCCCTCATTTACGAAGGTATAGAGTTTAAGGTGCCGTCTTCTAAAAAGGGCAGTCGTCCCCCTGTTCTCATTCGCATTGGCACAGAGAATGCGCTGAAACCCATCCAAAACTGCGCTTTGGTTTCATCGGTGTACCAAAAAGGCACTACGCCCGTCGGCAGCGTTGGCGTTTTGGGTCCCACGCGCATGGCTTACGATAAGGTCATCGCCTTTGTGGAAGGTACCGCTGAGTTTCTGACGGCTCGTTTGGGTCAGGCATCTTAGGGGCGGCTTATGGGGCGCTGGTGCTGGGCAATTTAACGCAGGAGGCATAGGCGATGGAAGAATTGCTGGAGCTTAAGGATCTGCTGGTCGAGGGAAACCTCTCTGGAGCCTTGCTGCTGGTGGAGGAGATGACTGAGATGAGCAAAGATGACAAGCTAAACAAGATCTTTAGCTTTGGCATTATTTTGCTGCTGCATTTGATCAAACAGCAGGCTGAGAACCGCACAACGCGATCATGGGACGTTTCAATTCGCAATGCAGTACGGCAAATCCAACGCTCGAATAAACGTCAGAAATCAAGGGGTTACTATCTTACGTCAGAAGAATTGATGGAAACCTTAGCAGATGCTTACAAGTCAGCTCTTGATGAGGCAGCATTAGAAGCATTTGAGGGAAGGTACGAGGCACAAGAGATTGCCACTATGATTGACCCCACCCAAATTCTCAATCAGGCGATCGCATTAATTCTGGATGACACGCCATAAGCGAACACCTCTAGGGAACGCTAGATTGTAAAGCGCTGGAGTCACCATGAAATTCAAGTCTTCTCAGTCTGTAGTTTGGATAGTAGGGGTTGCAGCGATCGCCCTCTCCGGCTGCGCCAACCCCGTCGCCGAAACCTATAAAAAAGGGATAGGTGGTGGCGAAAAAGCCATCGAAAAAGCCCGTAACGTTCAGCAAACCGTCGATCAGACAAAGAAAACAATTGAACAGCAGGCAACAGAAGCTGAGGGCAGCCCCAAAAGTCCGTAGCTGTCCGCGTTAGCATAGGTAGTATGCCTATCATCGTTGCGGACTGTCTCTCTAAAGTTTATCCCGTTGCCATTAAGCAATCTGGAATGCGCGGCACCTTGTCGCACTTTTTTAAGCGTCAAAATCGGCTCGTCAACGCCGTAAAAGACGTAAGTTTTGAAATTCAGCCTGGAGAAGTGGTGGGTTTTTTAGGGCCTAATGGGGCAGGTAAAACCACCACGCTTAAAATGCTGACGGGTTTAATTCATCCCTCTAGCGGTCGAGTGCGGGTAGCGGACAATGTTCCCTTTCAGCGGAATCGGGCATTTCTCGAAAAAATTACCCTAGTGATGGGTCAAAAGCAGCAGCTCCTGTGGGATTTGCCTGCAATGGATTCTCTACGGATTAATGCGGCGGTGTACGGCATTGGCGATCGCGAATTTAAGCGGCGCATTGGCGAACTCACCGAAATGCTCTCCCTTGAAGAAAAGCTGACCCAGCCCGTGCGCAAACTTTCCCTCGGGGAACGGATGAAAGCGGAGCTACTGGCGGCACTACTCCACCAGCCCCAGGTGCTGTTTTTAGATGAGCCAACCCTGGGGCTAGACGTAAACGCCCAAGTTAGCGTGCGGGAATTCTTGAAATCTTACAACGAACGTTTTGATGCCACCATTCTGCTGACCAGTCACTACATGGCAGATATCACGGCGCTATGCGATCGCGTCCTCTTAATTCATCAGGGGCAGCTCATCTACGACGGTGCGTTAGATGGCTTGCTAGATCATTTTGCACCCTACCGTCAGGTCAAACTAGAGCTAGAGCAGACATTGCCAGAAGCCGAGCTTGCGCCCTACGGCGAAATTGAGTCTATTTCTGGTCGAGAGGTGTGCTTTATTATCCACCGCGAAGAGTTAACCCGCGCCGTTGCTAAACTCTTGGCAGAACTCCCTGTCTGCGATCTGACGATCACCGACCCACCCATTGAGGAAATTATTGGTCGCGTGTTCAAAGCAGGGATAGTGGAATAATGCAGATTCTCCATCAGTCCAAGGTGTTTTTGTCGGTGTACTACGCCTATATGGTGGAGTATCGCGCTGAGTTAATTTTGTGGGTGTTAGCCAATTCTATGCCCCTCATTATGATGGGGGTTTGGACTCAGGCAGCGGCAGGCGGAGGGTTTTCGCTGTCGGCGATTGACTTTGCTCACTACTTTATCTGCGTGTTTTTAATCCGGCAGCTCACCATTGTTTGGGTGGTCTGGGAGTTTGAAAAAGAAGTGGTGGAAGGGCGACTTTCCCCCAGGCTCCTACAGCCGATTGACCCCGTTTGGCACCACGTTGCGGGGCATGTTGCAGAACGCTTTGCACGAATGCCGTTTACGTTTGTGCTAATGGCGCTGTTTTTTGTGCTGTATCCTCAAGCGTTTTGGGTGCCGAGTGGGGGAGGTGCGGTTTTGGCGATCGCCGCCATTATCCTCGCGTTCATCCTGCGGTTTTTGATTCAGTACACCTTTGCCATGTTTGCCTTTTGGACAGAGAGAGCCACTGCAATCGAGCAATTTTGGTTTTTGTTTTATTCGTTTTTGTCGGGCATGATAGCGCCCCTCAACGTCTTTCCTGAAGGTGTGAAGGCCGTAGTGATGTGGACACCGTTTCCCTACCTAATTTATTTCCCGGCGAGTTTGCTGGTGGGCTTACCCGTCAATGTGGGTCAAGGCTTTGGCGTAATGGTCGCCTGGAGCGCTTTATTTTGGGTGGTCAACCGCTGGCTATGGCGACGTGGGTTAAGACACTATTCAGGAATGGGGGCTTAAACAAAGGGTTTGAGACTACGAGATTAGGCTTTATCAAAGCCTACAACCACATACTAAATTCAACAGTTTAGAGTTAGAAAGAATATTATTTTGAAAAAGAAAAATTAATTTTATTTTTTATTTAATCTCTCTTAAAAGAATATTAATTTTCCATCTCAGGAGGGAATCATGAGAAAGTAAATCGGTGGAAAACACTTTATGCTAGGACAGTCCACGAACGCGATTCAAAAGCCAGAAGCTATTCTTCCAAAGGCTTTAACCCACTCGCTTTTAGCGACAACCGCCTTGCGAATTCGACAGTCTTTCAAGCTAGAAGACCTGTTTGAAACGACGGTTTTTCAACTTCGGCAGACATTAAACGCAGATCGAGTTTTGATTTATCGTATTGAATCCAACGGGTCTGGCGCAGTGATAGAAGAATCTACTGCAAAAGATTACCAGCCTCTCAAGGGAAAAACCGTTTATGACCCTCACTTTTCTCGTTATTGGCAGCTTCTTTATGAAAGAGGGCGGATTCAATCTATTGCAGATACCCAGTCAGAAAACATCAGCAAATGCTACGCCAAGTTTTTAAATCAGTTTCAGGTTAAAGCCAATTTGGTAGTGCCTATTCTACAAAATCAGGTAGGTACCTGGGAGCAGCGTTCCCAGACTGAACTAGAAAACGAAACAGAAGGTGATTCCTTGCGGCTTTGGGGACTGCTAACAGTGCAGCAATGTTCAGCCCCCCGCGAGTGGAGTTCTTCAGATATTGATCTTGTCGATCAAATTGCGCTACAGATGGAGCTTGCCATTCAGCAAGCAGAGCTTTGCAAGACCATACAAAGAGAAGTCGCCTTGCGTAAATTGGCAGAGGCAGATCTGTTCCCCAGTTGCCGAATAGCGGGTGGAATGGAAGCATCAGAGCCTTCTGGCGTGCCTCTGATGGAACTTTATCAAACAAAAGGATATCGGTGAACTGGGCTGGAGCAAGGGCTAGATGGCGATCGCAGTGTGTTGATTCAGTCTGGTGACATTCATGCGATACGTGCCCTAGCCACCCAATCATTTTGAAGAAACCCCCCATGATTGTATGGCTATGGGGTACCACCCCGACTCACGCCTTTATAATCACTTATCGACCGCCTTAACACGGGCGGCGGTTCTCAAGATTTGCCCTGCTAAAATTGCGGCTCCAAAGCCATTATCAATATTAACTACCCCAATCCCAGGGGCGCAGGAATTCAGCATCGTTAAGAGTGGCGCTAACCCGTTAAAGCTTGCACCATAGCCAATGCTAGTAGGCACGGCAATCACGGGGCAATCTGCCAACCCTGCCACAACGCTCGCAAGGGCACCCTCCATGCCCGCCACCACGATGAGGACATCCGCCTGGGCGATCGCCCCTCGGTTTTGCAGCAGACGATGAATGCCCGCCACGCCCACATCCCACAAACGATGTACCGCAAACCCACAGAGTGCCGCCGTCACCGCCGCTTCTTCTGCGATGGGCAGATCCGCCGTCCCTGCCGAAATTAGCCCAATGCGCCCAGGGTGCTTAGGGGTGGTCTCAACTGTCTTCCCAAGGGCACAAATTTTGGCTTTGGGGTAGTACTGAAGCTGGGGTAGCTGTGGCTGAAGCTGCGTAAACACCGCTGGCTCAATTCTGGTCGCCATGACGCAGTTTTGATGCGGCATCATCGCCCGAAAAATCTCTACAATTTGCTCAGGGGTCTTGCCAATGCCCCAAATCACCTCAGGAAAGCCTGTCCGTATCTGACGCTGATGATCTATTTTGGCAAAGTCTTCAACAGACTCATAGGTCGATAAATACTTGATTTGCTCAAGCGCATCCTCTGGACTGAGCGCTCCAGAAGATACGGCATTGAGCAACTGATGCAGGGAATCTGTAGACGTCACGTTTAAAACTGGATTGAATGCGTGACCCTAGGGCACTTTCTTCGGGGACAAAAACATAATCATGTTTCTGCCCTCCCGCTTAGGGTACTGCTGTACTTCAGAAATCTCTTTGAGGTCATTGGCCATACGGCTCAGGAGCGCTTCGGCAAGGTGAGCGTGCTGAATTTCTCGCCCTCGAAACGTAATCGTTGCCTTTACCTTATCGCCAGACTTAATAAAGCGCTCGGCATGATTCACACGAACTTGGTAGTCGTGTTCCTCAATTTTGTAGCGCATTTTTACTTCTTTTACGTCGGCAGTATGCTGCTTCTTGCGCGCTTCTCTCGCCTTTTTCTCTTGCTCAAACTTGTATTTGCCGTAGTCCATGATCCGGCAAACGGGCGGATCGGCTTTATCGCTCACCAGCACAAGGTCTAGATTCTTTTCATCCGCAATCACCATTGCGTCACGAGGCGTCATAATACCGAGCTGCTCGCCGGTGCTGTCAACGACCCGAACTTGTGGGAACCGGATGCGTTCGTTGATGTTAGGAAGATCTTGTTGCGCTTTTTTGCTGATTGGAGGCACAGGCGTTGAATTTAAGAAATAAACAATAGTCGAGCGTAATAATCAATGAGGGTTGAGTGGTCTTACAGTTTATCTGAATACCACCCCTTAAACCTAACAGATCCTTTGTCCATCAGACATATTTCATAACATAGCCTATAGATTTGAGCCACATTACATAAGCGTTTACGTTGTTTAATGTTCCTGCCAGGAAAAGGTTTAAGCCTTCTAGCAAAGTTTGTTTAATGTATGAGGGCAATTTAACGAGAGGGTGGCAGGGGCTTCGTATAAACCGGAAAGGCTACCCTTTCTTTTGGCGTGGATCTACAGCCTCTAGTTCTTTTAGGCGAAAGCTTACCATCTTCGTCCAGTTTCCGCCTCCAAAAATGACGGCGGCACGACCATCGGTGATGCGCTGAACCAGCCCTTCAAATTGATAGTAGGTATCGTTTGAATTGGTAACGCGCACTGTTGAACCAGGCAAAAGCAGAGGAGTTTGCATCGGTTAGTCCTAAAAAATGAGGGCTGCATCTAGTTTACAGGAGTGCTGGGTAGCCGCGCACCCCTATCGTCTTACAGTTGGATAGGGGCTGGTGCGCGGTTGGGTATGATTTGCGACAGATTCTGCGATGCCGATCGCCAAAAAGTTGGTCAGCAGCGCCGAGCGTCCGTAGCTCAGCCACGGTAGAGGAATGCCTGTGACCGGTGCAAGGCCAATGGTCATGCCGATATTAATGACCACCTGAAAAATCAGCATCGCGAAAACGCCAATGCACAACAGCGACCCAAAGCTGTCGTTAGATGCGGTAGCAACTTTAATCAGGCGGACGCAAATAAGCCAAAACGCCGCCATTAAAAGCAGGCTACCAAACAACCCAAATTCTTCGCCAATGGCAGAAAAAATAAAGTCAGTATGCTGCTCCGGAATAAAATTGAGCTGGGTTTGGGTGCCTTGATTGAGTCCTTTGCCCCAAAACTGACCTGCACCAATCGCAATGCGCGACTGAATGAGGTGATAGCCACCCCCGAGGGGGTCTTTGTCGGGGTCGAGAAAGAGGATGAGGCGATCGCGCTGGTAGTCTTGCAGCACGCCCCACAGGGCATGACCAATGGCACCAGAACTCAGGTTAACCAAGCCCGCAAGGGTGGCGCTAAGGACAGGTCTGGGCAGCGTTAACCATGCCGTTACTGCCATAGCTGTACTCCACACGAGCCACAGCGCCGTAGAGGTGAACAACGGCATAGGCAGGTTAAGCAGGATGGCAGATACCAAGGGCGACAGCATCAGAATAATCCAGCCGCCGTGGGCATTAGCCCAGTACAGCATTCCTAGGGTGACGGCACCAAAGACCAAGGAGGTGCCTAAGTCGGGCTGTAAAAAGACTAGACCCCAAGGTAACGCCGTAATGGCGAGTGTACGAAAAATGGACGGCAAAGAAGCCGCAGGCCAAGCGCTGAGCAGCGCTGCGAGGGACACAATAACCCCTACTTTTGCAAATTCTGAAGGTTGGACGTTAAATCCGGCAATAGTGATCCAGCGCTGAGCGCCTAGGGCGCTGGTGCCGGCAAACTTTACCGCCAGCAGCGATAGGCAGGTGATGCCGTAGACAACCCAGTGCAGGGATAGCAGATATTTGTAGTCAATTCGTGAAGTAATCAGAACAATTGCCACCCCAATTGCGCCGATAATCCAATGCTGTGACCAATCTGTCCAGCCTTGGTGCAGTTCGGTACTGCGAATGAGCAGCCCGCCCACCAGAGTCAGCAAAACCGGAATCCAGAACAGGTAAGGATCTAATTTTTTCCAAGGCTGAAGCCAGCGGCTCCACAAGGGCGTTTTGCGTGAGCGGCGAATCAACATTCAATTATCCTAGGGGCAGAGCGCTTAGTAATGGCTCAGTCTAAGTTAGCGCAGCTACCGAGACTTGCGCCGCAACTTTTTGGGCGATCGCCGTTAATGCTTTCGCAGAAGCAGACTCTGGCTGAGAAATGACGATGGGGATACCGCGATCGCCTCCCTGTCGCACCGGAATTTCGAGGGGCACACAGCCAATCAGGGGCACACCCAGCTCAGATGCCAGCTTCTCGCCGCCGCCAGACCCAAAAATATCGTATTTTTTATCTGGCTGATCGGGCGGGATGAAGTAGCTCATATTTTCAACGACGCCCAGCACATTGACGCCCAACTGCTGAAACATTCGTAAGCCTTTACGGGCATCTAAAATCGCTACATCTTGAGGGGTACTGACAATGACAACCCCAGCCATCGGGACAGCTTGGGCTAAGGTAAGCTGAGCATCGCCTGTACCAGGGGGCAAATCAACCACTAAATAATCTAATTCGCCCCAGTCTACCTGGTATAAAAACTGCCGAATAATGCCGTTAAGCATAGGACCACGCCAGATCACGGGCTGATCGCGATCAATTAAGAACCCCATCGACACCATTTTGACGCCGTGGGCTTGGGCGGGTTCTAACACATCACCCTGAGCTTCTTTACGAACCTCAATGATGGCTTTTTCTAGACCCAGCATAGTAGGGACATTGGGGCCATAGATATCGGCATCAATCATGCCGACGGTTGCGCCAGATTGAGCGAGAGCTACTGCAATATTTACAGAGACGGTACTTTTGCCCACGCCGCCTTTGCCGCTAGATACCGCAATGATGTTTTTTACGCCTTCAATGCCAGTACGATCAGGGATGCTTTTTTGCGGTGGGGTTTCGGCGGTCACTTCTACGTCAATAGACAAAACCCCTGGAATCGTCTGCACTGCCTTTTTGCAGTCTTCTACGATAAATTCGCGCAGGGGGCAGGCGGGGGTGGTAAGCACTAGGGTAAAGGCAACATTTCCGTCCTGAATCTGAACGTTACGAATCATGTTCAGTTCTACAAGGCTTTTTTGAAGTTCTGGATCCTGCACAGGGCGTAAGACTTCAAGCACGGATGCAGCGGTCAATGTTGCGGTCATAGGAATTTCTTTATCTGCTGGGAAAGAAGGCAAAAATACTTAGACATAATGGAGTCTTCTAGAATCTTAGCCTTTCGTGGCTTTTACTCACTAGGGCATATTTTCGGCTGATTCCAGGGCAGCTTAGGCGAGCGAATTCTGTAGTAGTGGTGATTGAAGGCTGTTGAGGTTACTTACTGGTGGAGAGAAAACTGCACAGGATGTTTAGGTGTTGGCGACTTGAATCAATTGAAGGGGCGTTAAGATTTGAGGCTGAGTGGTGTTGGGAAAGTCTGAGATATTGCGGGTGGCGATAGCCTAAGTACAGGACAAAAAGCTTGAAAATGTTGTGAGGATGGGGTTTCATCAGAATTACGAAATCCATGAGAAACCCCATGAGTCAATATAGCGAATTAAGGAAAGCCCTCCAACCCCATCTGGGATGG
>JBGSVR010000206.1:0-4168 GCA_041752855.1 Thermosynechococcaceae cyanobacterium | reverse complement strand
CCATCCCAGATGGGGTTGGAGGGCTTTCCTTAATTCGCTATATTGACTCATGGGGTTTCTCATGGATTTCGTAATTCTGATGAAACCCCATCCTCACAACATTTTCAAGCTTTTTGTCCTGTACTTAGGCTATCGCCACCCTTGCCCCATAGAAGTAAAGCTATCAACTGATTTTGTTAATGAAAATAGCAACCTTTGATCCTGGCAAAGATTTTGCAGGGTATGGATGACAGAGTGCCGAAACCTTTGATGCCGTAAGGCGATACATCTTCGGTCTTACATCAACCTTGGAGCTTTTGAATCAAGAGTTGATTCGCCAACTTCGGATCCGCCCGTCCGCCTGTCTTTTTCATAAGCTGACCCACAAAAAAGCCTTGTAGCTTTGTTTTGCCAGCACGGTACTGCTCCAACTCAGTCGGGTGAGCCACCAGCAACTCATCAATAAACGCCTCTAATGCTGAAGGGTCTGAGATTTGGGTTAACCCTTTTTGCTCAATCAGTTTTTTAGGTGAACCACCCTGTGCCAGTAGCTCAGGCAGTAAATCCTTTGCAATTTTGGAGCTAATAGTATTGCTTTCAATGAGCGTCAGCAATTCTGCAAAAGCTTGAGGGGTGAGGGCAATTTCGGCGATCGCCTTTTTCTCACTATTGAGATACCCTGTAATGTCGCTCATCAGCCAGTTTGCCGCCTGTTTTGCAGGGGCACCCGCTGCTAAAGTCGCCTCAAAATACTCCGCCACCGCGCGGTCATCGGTCAAAACGCGAACATCGTAGGCAGAAAGCCCTAGGTCTGCCTCGTAGCGATGACGCTTTTGGGCAGGGAGTTCGGGCAGTTCGCTTTTCCACTGTGCCAATTGCTCGGCAGTGACTTCAATGGGGGTCAGGTCAGGCTCTGGGAAATAGCGATAGTCGCTGGCTCCTTCTTTGGCGCGCATACTGATGGTGCGCTGAGCGCCTTCTTCCCAAAGGCGGGTTTCTTGTACGATGGTACCGCCAGCTTCGATGGTTTCGATTTGGCGCTCAATTTCATAATCGATCGCCCGTCCAATGGCGTTGAAGGAGTTCATGTTTTTGATCTCTACCTTCGTGCCAAATTTTTCTTGACCCACAGGTCGTACCGAAATATTGACATCGCAGCGCAGAGAACCTTCTTGCATGTTGCCATCGCACGCGCCAATGTAGCGCATGATCCGCCGCATTTCTTGAGCGTATTCTGCGGCTTCTTGGCCTGTGCGAATATCGGGTTCGGAAACGATTTCGGCAAGCGGAACGCCTGTGCGGTTGTAGTCTACTAAGGAATAGGGAGAATTAGAGAGGCGATCGCCGCTGCCGTGAACCAGTTTACCTGCGTCTTCTTCCATGTGGAGGCGGGTGATGCCAATCCGTTTGCGCACGGGTTGACCTTGGTCGTCGATGAGTTCAATTTCGAGCCAGCCGTGTTCGGCAATAGGCAGGTCAAACTGAGAAACCTGATAGTTTTTGGGCAGGTCAGGGTAAAAATACTGCTTGCGATCGAATTTGCTGTATTCGGCAATTTTGCAGTTGAGTGCCGTACCCGCTTTAACGGCGTACTCTAAGACCGTTTCGTTGAGGACGGGCAGCACTCCGGGCATTCCCATACAGACAGGGCAGACATTGTGGTTTGGCTGCACCCCAAATTCTGTAGAGCAGTTGCAGAAGATTTTGGTAGCCGTGCTGAGCTGACAGTGGGTTTCTAGCCCAATGACGGCTTCGTATTTGGTTTTGACAGGAGCCTCAGTAACCATGCCTTAATGCTTGCCGTTGCGGATGAACTGGATCTTTATTGTAGTGGGTTCTGCTTCGCCTTATGCGCCGAGATAACGCCAGAAAAAATAGTGGCTCTACCATGTGCAAAATCGTTTCGCCTATCATAGGGAAAACGCGATAGCTAGCTCTTGCAGAGCAGTGACGCACCAAAAGTCTGGACACTAAGCGCCATGCAAGCTGTAGAAGTCAAAAAACAATATACTCCTGCTGAGTACTTAGCCCTAGAAGAGCAGGTCGAGTTTAGAAGCGAATATCATGATGGCGAAATTATCCCTATGGCTGGAGGCTCTTTTACCCATAACGAAATCATCACCAACATCTGTAATATAAAGATAACCTTACGAAGTAAAGGCTATCGACTGTACTCCAGTGATGTTCGGGTGTGGATTCCCAAATATCGAAAATTCACCTATCCTGACGTAATGGTTGTACAAGACCAACCCATTCCCTATGAGAATCGCACCGACACTCTCATTAACCCACGTTTAATAATTGAAGTGTTGTCTAAGTCCACAGAAGAATATGACTTGGGCAATAAGTTTAAGTATTACCGCTCTATTCCCGACTTGCAAGAATATCTGTTGATTAACCAGTACGAACTAGAAATTCAGCACTACACCAAATCTGACGGCGGACTCTGGATTTATCGCGCTTATGAATCTATGAACGATGTGATTACTCTTACCTCCATCAATACAGAAATGACCGTTGCTCATATCTACGAAGGCGTGTCGTTTTAGTCTGCACCACTACTCTAAAGATTGACTAAGGCTGAGGGCTGTAAAATCTGTTGCTGCACAAGCTGCTCAATCAGATGCGTGAGTTCCGATCGCAGATTGCCGCCAGGGTACTGCCCAGAGAGTTGGGCGATCGCCTCTTCCAACCCCTCCACTTGCAAAATTACCCGCCAAAACTCCGCCGCCTTACCAGAAAGGCCAAAGGTTTCACCCGTTGGCAAATGTCCAATCAACACTTGACCATTAAGTTCTCCAAACGCAATGTGTTGCGTCGGCTGAAGCCATTTCTGCATAGTGGGCTGTAGCTGAATAGATAAAGCTGTCGTATCGCTAGACAGACGGTTTTTGAGGCAGACCTGAGGCGGCAGAATATGCCAGCTTTGCTCTAGCGCTGCTGCTGAAGGGTTCCATAAAAGATGGTCGGGTTCGTTCCAGGGGAAGCAGATATAGTCCGGTAGCCCCAGCCAATACCGATGTCCTGCCAGACGCGCTTGGTTCTGCGTTTGCCAGGTTGTGTAGTTGGCTCCCATTGTTTCAGGGCCATAGTCATAGAGGTCTTGACCGCTCAGACATTGGATGACGTTTGGTTCACGGGAGGCGATCACCCTCCTCAGTTCCTGATGACTATAAAGGGTAGCAAACACCAAGTTTTGCTGAGGATATTGCTGAAGCACTCGGTAAAACCGAGAGCCGCTGAGGGCGCAGTCATCCACAACAACGACAGGCATATCACCGACTGATTCAGACACATTAAGCTGATCAGCGCGTAGACCCAGCATGTAAGACAACATGCCCAACACAATCAACCCACCCCTCGGCACACCATAGAACTGGAATTCCCGTAGGGTTTTTGACCCAAACGCTGTTTTTAATTGGTCAGCCAACTGCTCACAGGCATCGGTTGCTTCAGCATAGGTGACATACCGCAGTCGCCTACAGGCTTGGTTTAAAAATGGAGCCTGTAGGCTAATTTGCCCTAACGCCTTGGTAGAGAACGTTCCTAAAATTGCCAAAACGGGAATGGGTGTCGCGCGGACAATGCCAAGACACTGAGGAACTCCTTGCCAGAGAGGATGAAGGGCGATCGCCTCTGCCACATGATGCAATGACTGCTCTACCGTTGATAGCCCTAGCTGCTGCCCGTAGTGGAGCAGCGCATCTTTCTCAAAGGGCAGCGTATAACAGCGATAGGTCATAGAGTGAAGTTAAAGTGAGTAGGACATTAAATACTGAGTGTCGGTTTCACAGAGCCTAGCCTTGCTCATCGCTTCACAGCCATTTTTTGGTGCTTAAGTCCGTTTTGCTCTTAATCGCTGAAGCACAAATCCTAAGGTTCCAATGGCAAGAATTGCGCCTCCAATTATTACAGGCATAGGCCATTGTGCCGTGGGAGTGCTTGATAGGGAGATCTTTTTTGCCGTGGGTTGAGCTTCGCTATGGTTCTGATTTTGATTCATTTCTGTAGAAGGGTTGACTGTTGTAGACGCTCCCCCAGCAATAGCTATCACTGTATAGCTAAATTCAAAGGCTTTAAACTTAGCACCTGCTTTAGGTTTGCCACTCAACTCCAGCTCATATTCACCAGATTCAGGAAAAATGATATCAGCGCCAGGAATGCCTTGATACCGTTCTGTAGAGATGGA
>JBGSVR010000205.1:0-12928 GCA_041752855.1 Thermosynechococcaceae cyanobacterium | reverse complement strand
TCTTCATGGTGGGGTGCCTGTTGTTGAGGTTGATACCCTCACCCATTTCTGGGATAACTATGCGGGGCTACGACAAGATTGCTTTACGGTGCGCGACCCATCCCAACCAGATGCGGATCGGTATGTAGATATTGCCCCTGCCATTAGCAATAAGCGCGATATTACAGGTTTTGTGACGCAGCACAGGGGCGTGGTGGCGCGGCACAGGGGCATTTTATGCCAGCTAGAGGACTGGTGGCAGGCAAATTTGCCTATTGTGGAGGCGCTGGCACCAGACCCAGAAAACCAGTATGAGCAGTCTGGCAATGTGTACCGGATGCGGAGCCATTTACTAGAAAGCATTGCGAAGGTTTTGGCAGATCAGTCGCTGCTAACGCCGTTTCAGGTGCGGGGGGCGTTTGCGAACTATGTGGATGTGCTGAAGGCGGATTTTAAGTCTATTGCAGCGAGTGGCTGGGGGGCTGAGCTGATACCCGATGAGGAGATTTTGCGGAGTCAGTTCCCAGATGTACTAGAGGAGATGGAGCTGGCGCAGGTGCGGCTGACGGAGCTACAGGCGCTGTTTGCGGCGGCGGATGAGGAGGATTTTGAAGATACGGATGACTGTGGGGTGATGGCGAGTGATGAGGTAAAAAGCAAGAAGGCTGAGCTAAAGGCGGCGAAAGGTCAGGCAAAGCTCTGCAAGCGCGACCCGAGTTTGGGGGACTGGACGAAGTATCAGTTTATGGCGGAGCAGTTGGAGGGGCAGTTGGCTCGCCACAAGCTGCTAGAGGATGAGGTGAGGGCGCTGAGGGCGACGATTAAGGGGGTTGAGAATAAGCGGGATGAGCTGGTGGCAAGGGCGCGGCTAAAAATCTCGAAGGATGAGGCGCGAATGGTGATTGTTGCGCGGCTGCGTCGGGTGCTGATGGAGACCTATGAGGCTTATTTACGGGCGGATCAACGGGCTTGTGTGAGGGCGATCGCAAATCTATGGAGCAAGTACGCGGTAACGACGAAGACGATTGAGGCGGAGCGGGATGCGGCTTCGGCGCAGTTGAAGGCGTTTTTGGTGGAGTTGGGGTATGAGTGAGTGGATTGATGCAACGGTTGCTGATGTAACTAAGTACCAAAAGGCTGGAGGAACTCCTGTTGCCACAAATCCTGATTACTATGGTGGAGATATCCCGTTTGTAGTCATTGAGGACATCACAAAAAGTTCACGTTTTTTAGAAAAAACTGAAAATACTCTTAGCGGTCAAGGTCTTTTAAATAGTGCTGCATGGCTTATCCAAGAACCTCATATCTTGTATTCAATGTATGCGACTGTAGGCAAGCCAATAATCAACAAGATTGTATGTGCGACAAACCAAGCAATAATTGCCCTTAAAGAAAATGAGCTAGTTGATCAAGAATTTCTTTACTATCAACTTCTTTTTATAAAGCCATCAGTACACAAATTTACTGCTCAAACAACTCAGTCAAACCTGAATGCTGGTGTTGTCAAACGGTTGCCTATTACATACCCAAAAAATAAGGCCACGCAAAGAAAAATTGTTGAAATTCTCTCAACCATTGACCAAACGATCGCCCATACTGAAGCCCTCATCCAGAAATATCAGCAAATTAAAGCGGGGTTAATGCACGACCTGTTTATCCGTGGCATCACCTCCGATGGTCAGCTCAGACCCCCCAGAAAAGAAGCCCCAGAACTTTATCAAGAGACGGCGATCGGTTGGATTCCGAGGGAGTGGAAAGCAAAAGATCTTGGGAGTGCTTGCGATTGGTATAGCGGTGGAACACCTAGTAGAGGAAATCAGGAATGGTGGGAAGGCAAGGTGCCTTGGCTTTCTCCAAAAGACATGAAATCGTTCGACCTTAGTGACACGGAAGAACACGTTACCAAAATTGCAGCTATTTCTGGATCTAGACTCATGCCTCCTGCAACAGTCTTTATTGTGATTCGGGGAATGATACTGGCACACACATTCCCTGTCGTTTATAGCAGCTCAGAGTTTTGTTTCAATCAAGACATTAAATCTGTTTCAGGGCGAGATGAGTTAAATAATCGTTTTCTAGCGTATTGGTTTGTGTCAAACCAAGATCTTTTCTTAAAGAAAACCACAGAGGCGACTCATGGCACCAAACGTTTTGATATGAAGGATTTATACGATGTAATTATTGGAGTTCCTTCTCCCGATGAACAAACACAAATTGTTCTTCGGCTAGAAGTCCTTACCGATCAATTAAAAAGTGAAGGAGCTTGTCTATCCAAACTCAAAAAACAAAAATCTGGCTTAATGCAAGACCTCCTCACTGGCAAAGTTCCCGTCACCATCAGCGAATCGTAAAGCGCAGGCACAGCAGAAGCTAGCGGTAGCATCAAATTAGGTCACCCACCGAATCAAGAATTAGAATAGATTCAACCCATCTCCCCATGTCTTTAGCTATGGATGCAACCACTGTAGAACGACAAAAGCTAATTGAGGCCATCGGCACCCTGCCCGACGAAAATCTTCCTGAGCTTGCCAGCTTTCTAGACTATCTTCGCTACAAATCAGATCAATCAAAAGCACCTGACCAAAGCGCCGCCAGCTTTTTACATGCCATAGCAGGCTTAGGTAGCTCTGGGCAGCACGACATTTCAGAGCGCGACGAAGAGATTCTACGTCAAGAAATTGATCCCATTTATGGCTGGCAACTTAAATCGAGCAATCCTGCATGACCGCAATACTCGACACCAGTTTCTTGTTTGCCTTGACCGATCAAAGCGATCGGAACCATAACAAAGTGTTGGCGATCATCCAAAACGTAAATGAGCCATTGATCTTACCGATCGTCGTTCTGCCCGAAATCTCTTATCTACTAGCATCTAGGTTAGGCCATAAGACAATGCGCCATTTTGTATCTAGTCTTGCAACAAGCACAGTCCAGGTAGAGCAAGTCGTATTAGAAGACTTCATCCGAATCCATCAGATTTTGGAGCAGTACGCCGATAGCCAGCTCGATTTTACAGATGCTGCGATTGTCGCTTTAGCTGAAAGGCTTGAGGTTACTCGTGTTTATACATTAGATCGTCGAGATTTTTCGATGATTCGGCCAAGACATTGCGAATATTTTGAGCTATTTCCTTCATGATCCTATTTCCACGGAGCGAAAGTCTATGGCGAATTTAATTGTGCGAAACATCGATGAAGCCATTATCAAAGCCCTCAAACTGCGCGCAAGTCAGCATGGTGTCAGTGCAGAAGCAGAGCATCGCAAAATTTTGGAACAAGTATTGCTCAAACCTCAGCGAAAGTCTTTTGCCGAAGTCTTGAGCCAGATCCCCAACGTTGGCAATGATGCAGACTTTGAGCGAGTCTGGGATAACAAAGAACAAGACTCAGAAGCTCTAGATATACTCTTAGCCAGTATCCCCAAAGGCTTTCAATACCCACTTGATATACAAGATTTTGTTGACAGTCCAGTGATCGGTCAAGAACTGCTTTAGACAGCATATGAGAAGTCAAAAATAATAGATCGAGTCTTTTAAGTCTGTTAACAATGTCTGAATACACCGAAATCGAACAACCCTTTCTAGAACACCTCACCAGCCTAGGCTGGACGAGTATCGACCAAGGTGAAGGCATCCCGCAAAACCCCAGCAAAAGCCTGCGGCAAACCTTTCGCCAGTGGCTCTTACCTGATGTCTTCTGCACAGCAGTAGCAGCCCTTAACACCGCTGCTTGGGGCCAACCCTGGCTCACCCCCAAGCAGCTCCAAGACCTAAAAGACCAAATTCTTCGCCAACCCAACCGCACCCTGCTAGAAGCCAACGAAGCCATTCAAAAGCTATTGTTCAAAGCCCAAGTTGACACCAACGAAGTCACAGGTGAACAAGACCCCGTCGTAAAACTCATAGACTTCGCCAACCCCCAAAACAATCAATTCCACGCCATCAACCAGTTCCGCATCGACACCCCAGGCTGCGCCAAGCAATTTATCATCCCCGATATCGTTCTGTTCGTAAACGGCATTCCCCTTGTCGTCATAGAGTGCAAAAAAGGCAGCACAAACTGCGCCAACCCCATGCAAGAAGCCTTCGAGCAGCTTCAGCGCTACATGAACCAGCGCAAAGCCACCCGCGCCCAAGGCTTAAAAGAAGGCGAACCGCGCCTATTTCACACTAACCTGCTGCTCATTCGCACCTGTGGCCTAGAAGCAGACTACGGCACCCTCACCTCCGGTCAAGAGCACTACTTCCCCTGGAAAACCCAGTGGCCTAACGACGATGCCACCGCCCAAAATATGAACCCACAGCAGCAGCTTATCAGCGGCATGTTAAACAAGCCAAACCTGCTGAACATTTTGCGTACCTCCACCGTTTTTATGGATACCGATAGCGGCCCTCGCATTAAAGTGGTGTGCCGCTACCAGCAGTTCCGCGCCGCAGGCAAAATTGTAGAACGCCTTCGCAACGGAACAACCCAAGCCGAAAAAAGCGGCGTAGTGTGGCACACCCAGGGTTCTGGCAAAAGCCTCACCATGGTCTTTATGGCGCGAATGCTGCGTGCCGCCCCAGATCTGGGCGACTATAAAATTCTGCTCATCAACGATCGCACCGATCTCGAAGACCAGCTCACCAAAACCGCCACTCTCATCGGCGGACGCGTCAACACCATCGAAAACACCCGCAGCCTGCGCACTCAGCTCTCCACCGACAGCTCAGATATCAACATGGTAATGGTGCATAAATTTCAGCAGCGCGAAGAAACCCTTTCGCTGAAAGTAGCCGAAGCCCTGGGCACCTATCAAACCATGCCCTCCGGCAAAACCTTTGGCGTGGTGAATAGTGGCGATCGCATTGTCCTTCTCATTGACGAAGCCCATCGCACCCAAAGCTCAGACCTCGGTGACAACATCTTTGAAGCCTTCCCTCAAGCCGCCCGCATCGCCTTCACAGGCACTCCCCTCATTACCGAGCGCCACGGCGAAAAGAAAACCCATAAGCGCTTTGGCGAATATGTTGACACCTATCGCCTCATGGATGCCGTCAATGACGGCACCACCTTGCAGATCCTTTACGAAGGCCGCACCGCAGACTCAGCCCTCACCGATAAGCACGACTTTGAAACCGCCTTTGAAGACTTGTTTAAGGATCGCAGCGCCGAAGAATTGCTCGCCATCAAAAAGAAATACGGAGCCAGCGGCGACATTTTAGAAGCCGAACAGCGCATTAACGCCATTGCTAGCGATCTCGTAGACCACTACATCGCGCATATTTTGCCCAATGGGTTTAAGGCTCAAGTCGTTTGTCACTCCAAACTCGCCGCCGTCCGCTATCAGACCGCCATCCACCGCGCATTGAATCAGCGACTAGAAACCCTCAAGGCAGCCCCCAAACCCGATAAAGCCCTCATTCAAAAAATTGCCTTTTTAAAAGCAGCCGTAGTCATTTCCAGCGATGGCACCAACGAAGCCGCTTACGTCACCCAATGCCGAAAACAGGCCAAAGCCTGGAATGCCGTAGACAACTTCTGCAAACCCTTCAACTTAGAAGACCCCAACCAGCAATATACGGGCATCGCTTTTTTAATTGTGTGCGACATGCTGCTCACGGGCTTTGATGCACCCATTGAGCAGGTTATATACATCGACAAAAAAATTAGAGAGCATACGTTATTGCAGGCGATCGCCCGTACCAACCGCATTAGCCAAGGCAAAAAACGCGGCTACGTGGTGGACTACATCGGCCTAGCCAACCACCTCACCGAAGCCTTAACCCTCTACGCCGCCAGCGACGAGCAAGCCGAACTAGCACTAGGCTTAAAAAGCATCACCTCAGAAATGCCTGTCCTAGAAGAACGATATCAACGCTTGCTGCAATTGTTTTCAAATCGCAACGTCAAGGAAGTCGATCGCTTCGTCCAAGGCAAACTACCCACTGTTGAGACCGATGCCATAGTCGTGAATAATGCAGTTCGCTTATTAAAAGACGAGAAAATCCGTGCTGACTTTGACGTGTACTTCAAAAAGTTTTTGATGAGCCTAGATATCATCCTGCCCCACCCAGCCGCTCATCCCTATCGCGTCCCGGCTAAACGCTTCGGGTATATTTTACGGGTTGCCAAAGAGCGCTATAAAGATACCAGCCTAAACTTTGGCGATGCGGGACAAAAAGTCAAAGACCTAATCAACGAGCATCTAATTAGCTTAGGCATTAACCCCAAAGTACCGCCCATTGAGCTACTCGCCGATGATTTTATTGCCAATCTCAGTAAACATGCCGCAGGCAACCCAGAAGCAAAAGCCAGCGAAATGGAGCACGCCCTCCGTAAGCACTGCACCGTGCATCATGATGAAGACCCAGCCTTTTACAAAAGTCTCGCCGAGAAAGTAGAAAACCTAATCGACCAGCATCAAGATCAGTGGGAACAGCTCGCAGAAGCTCTAGAAAAACTTCGTCTAGAGGCGAAGGCAGGCAGACAAACCACAGAAGAAGGCATGAGCAAAGAAGCCACTACCTTTTATGCCCACATTGCAAACGAAGCCTTTGAGAAGGGCGAAGTCTCTACCGAGGCAAAAGCTAAAATGAAGGTCTTAATGGAGGCGATTGTAGATACCTTGCAAGACAGTATTGGCAGTATTGACTTTTGGACAAACGCAGACAAGCAAAAGAACACCCGTAGCCAGATTAAAACAGCCTTAACCTTGACGGAAATTCCAGAACTTAAGCAAAAGCGAGAGCGTATTGCAGTAGAAATTATGAAGCTGGCTAAAAACCGCCACGATATGCTGCTTCGGAGATAGGGCAAAAATGAACGCCAGACGCATCCGAGATATTGAATACCACCTGTTACCCGGCACCCGCCGCAAAACCACTGATATTGTAATTGAGCGCAATGGAATCATCGCAGTACGCCCCCCCATAGACCTAAACCCCGATCAAGTGGATGCAGTGGTTGACAGCAAACGCCTATGGATTTATCGAAATCTGGCAGAGTGGCGAGACTTAAACGCGATGGCTGTGGTGCGGGAGTGGGTGAATGGTGAAACGTTTCTCTATTTGGGTCGCGCTTATCGTTTGTCTCTCGTTGAAACTCAATCCTACAATTTAAAACTCAACGAAGGACGCTTCTGCTTAAGCCATGCCTTGATAGATCAAGGTGGTGCTAGTGCAGCAAGACAAGCGTTTGAAGCGTTTTATATCGAAAAAGGGAAAAGATGGATCGGCGATCGCGTGACCCATCTTGCGTCAAAGGTCGGGGTTAAACCCATGCGCGTGACAATCAAAGACTTAGGCTATCGCTGGGGTAGCTGCACATCAAACGATAAACTGGCTTTCCACTGGAAGAGTATGATGGCACCACCCAAAATAGTTGACTACATCGTGGTTCACGAACTTTGTCATATCCACCATCGCGATCATTCAGAGGCATTCTGGAACGAAATTGATAAAGTAATGCCTGATTACCGTGAGCGTAAAGCGTGGCTGAAGAAGCATGGTGCAGGACTAGATTTATAGGTTGAGTCTATAAGACTGTCTTGAAGCATGTATCACTATGGAACAAAGATTTAGGTTTGAGGCGATCGCCGCAATCTTCAGAATTTGTAATAAAAACGAGGCTATAAAGGCTCTAGTGTAATAAGTTAGGTGACTTTTTATCATTTAAGCATCGTTAACAAAACCGCTTAGCCCTAGAACTGGAAGTTTAGAATGAGTAGCAATTTAGCCGTCAAGCTGCGTGAGGGAACTAAAAAATCTCACACGATGGCCGAAAACGTTGGATTTATCAAATGCTTTCTCAAAGGAACCGTTGAGAAAAATTCTTACCGTAAGCTGGTTGCCAATCTCTACTTCGTCTACTCGGCGATCGAAGCAGAAATGGAGCGCAACAAAACGCATCCCATTGTGTCTAAGTTTTACTTCTCTGAGCTAAACCGTAAGCAAAGCCTAGAGTCAGACTTAGCGTTTTACTACGGCTCTAACTGGCGAGATCAGGTGGCACCTTCTGCCGCTGCTCAAGTCTACGTCAAGCGTATCCATGAGATTGGTGAAACTGCACCCGAGCTTTTAGCGGCTCATTCTTATACCCGCTACATGGGCGACTTGTCTGGTGGTCAAATCCTTAAAGGCATTGCAGTACGCGGCATGAACCTTGCTGAAGGTGAAGGCACTGCATTTTATACCTTTGACCAAATCTCTGATGAGAAGGCATTTAAGGCCAAGTATCGCCAGGCCATGAACGATCTCAACCTTGACGAAGCAATGCAGGATCGCATTGTTGAAGAAGCAAACGATGCCTTTGGTCTCAACATGAAAATGTTTATGGAGCTAGAAGGCAGCTTGGTGAAGGCAATCGGTCAAATGGTCTTCAACGCACTCACTCGCCGTCGCGTTCGTGGCAGCACTGACGAACTCGTGACCGCTGAGTAATCTCTAGGTCTTTGAGAAAAGGCCAGACACAAAAAATAACCCAAGCGTTTTATCTTTATAATCGCTTGGGTTATTTTTTGGGGTTATTTCGCTGCACCAGGTCGTTTGAAAAACAGATACATTTCGCTGCCTTTAGGGTCTTTTTTGCTGTTCACCCATTCTTGCGCGGCTTTACGCTTGAGGTAGCTGTCCATCGGTTTGCTAAACAGATATAAAGGCAGACCCAGCACCAAGAAAAGATAGTGTCGCAATGATTTTTTACGTTTGCTAAGGCTTTGTTCTACCACCGTTGCAGGTATCCTGAGCGCCCAGAGGCTAAAAAGCCGATAGCGCCACTGACTAAGACTCTTTTTGGACTTTGAATCAACGGCAGTGGCAGGATTCGTCAACTCCAAAATAAAGTTAGGCCAAGATTTTGTAATCCAGTCGATGGATCCGTGGTGTTGGTGGCTGTAGTATTCGGTGGTGAGGTGAAACCCTTTTTCGGCACACAGCGCCGAGAGTTGGGCGGTATCTAGTCGTCTGATGTGCCCTTCTTCTTCAAAGAAAAAGCGATTTTCAATGCTGCGATCAACGCCGTCTTTATGGAGCAGGCAAATGCTGTGTTCAAGACTGCCTGCATTACCACAGGGCAAGATGTGCAAAATTGAAGCCTCGGGTTTAAGACAGGCATCAATCTCATTGAGGATTTGAGGCAGGTCGTAAACGTGCTCTAGAACATGATGGGTAAACAAGAAGTCAAATTGTTTGTGCTGTAGCTTCTGATCGCCTGCCACCAGAAAATTACAGTCTGGGTATCGCTGGGCGGCATTGGCGATCGCATTGCCGCTAATATCGCTGCCATAAACCTTCCAGCCGCTCGGCAGCGCCTGCCGAATGACATCGGTTAGTACACCATTGCCACAGCCAAAGTCCATCGCTTCCCCAAAGGGAGGCAAATCAAGGCTACGCACCACTTCAAAAATTCTTTGCTTTCGTTCGGGTGGCCACTCATCAATGTAGCCATTGGCGTAGCGCTCTTGATAAAATTCAACCGCTGTATCTTTGTCGTGTAGCTCTAATACTTTCTGGGGTTGCATGACTGTGGTGTTAAGAATGAAGCAGAGGGACAAATAAAAACCCATGAACCTTTGGCTCTTGGGCATCATCACAATTTGCCAAGGTCTAGACCTTAGCTGCGGTCACATTACAGAAAGGCATTCCATCTGGCCTCAATACATGGCACAGCCTTAGAATACCCAGTTCCTGCGTGTTCCCCCGCTCCGCTACTCCTTCATAACAGTTCAATTTAAGTTAGGCAAGAAAATTTCTGAATCTTTCAAGACTGTCTAGGAGGCTGTCTCTGCTGAGGTTGGATGACACCCCCCGTTGGTCATCCAATTAGGTTTAGCAGCGTCGATTTACGCTGCGGCAACCATCGTTTTAGCGCGTTTGAGATTCTACCGCGCGGGTTAAACGCTCTAGAGAGCTGATTAGGTTTTCTTGAGCGACCACTGCTGGATCTGGGGCAGTTTCGGCAAGGGCTTCCTGACGCTGTGATTTACGCTTTGCGGCCTCAACGACGCGAATCAGGACAAAGATTGCCAGCGCAATAAACACAAAATCTAAAATGGTTCCGAAAAACTGACCTGCCAAAATTGCATTTTCAATGGTCTTGGTTGGATCATTTGGAAATTTTGGATCCGGCATACTGCCCAGCACTATTTTGGCATTGCGCCATGCGCCGCCTGGAATTGCTAAGCTCACAATCGGCATAATCACGTTTTCGACGAGGGACGTAATAATTTTGCCAAAGGCTGCACCAATCACAACCGCAACGGCTAGATCTAGCACATCCCCTTTCATAATGAAGGCTTTGAAATCGCCCAGAAATCCCCGCGCTTGACCAAATCCGTTTGCCACAACACACCTTTTTAGATAGACAGCAGAATCTTAGCATTGCCCTGTATCTGGAAGAGGCTGCGGGGGATAATGGGTGTTGCAACAGTGGGCTATGTTGATAGTTCACTATTGCAACAATTTCGATACGACAGCTTTCAACACGACAACAAGGTTTCAGTTCATGGGTGAGCAGTTTCATCACATTTCCGTTTTGTCCCGTGAGCTGATGGAGGGACTGGCGCTAACCGAAGGAGGGCTATATCTTGATGCAACCGTTGGGGGCGGCGGGCATAGCGAACTGGTGTTGGCACTCCCCAATACGCGAGTGATTGCTCTAGACCGAGATCAGGATGCCTTAACCGCAGCAAAGGCTCGGCTGCAAGAAAATTACGGCGATCGCATCCAGTTTTGGCAGGGCAATTTTGCCGACTATAACCCTGGGGATCAAAAATTTCACGGGATTTTCGCTGATTTAGGCGTCAGTTCGGCCCAGCTCGACCAGCCGGAGCGCGGGTTTAGCTTTCGTCATGAGGCCGCTTTAGATATGCGGATGGATCAAACCCACCCCCAAACCGCAGCCGAATTGGTAAATCGCTCTAGCGAGAAAAAGCTTGCCGATATGTTTTTCTTCTACGGCGAAGAACGACATTCTCGACGCATTGCCAAACACATCGTCAACAGCCGCCCCTTTGAGACCACCACTCAGCTAGCCGATGCGATCGCCGCCATCCTGCCGCGCCACCAGACCGGACGCACACGGGGCACCTTCATCCATCCCGCAACGCGCGTGTTTCAAGCTCTGCGAATTGCCGTGAATGAAGAGTTAAAGTCTATTGAGACGTTTTTAGCAAAAGCACCCCTCTGGCTGCATCCAGGTGGACGCCTTGCCATGATCAGTTTTCATAGCCTAGAAGACCGGATTGTGAAACATACCCTACGAGAGACAGAATGCCTAAAAATCATCACCCGTAAGCCGATCCAAGCCCAGCCCGATGAAATACGACAAAACCCGCGATCGCGCTCGGCAAAGCTGCGCGTGGCAGAACATTTGTAGCCTTTAAACAGGTGTTCAATTTTGCACCTGCTGCCAAATTGCGAGACAGCCGCAACCGGGAAGATCTAAGATCCCCAAAAAACTTTACAGAAAATCTAACAAAGCCCTTGCGCAAAGGCAAAAGACGGGTCAGGATATGAACCAAGATCTGAAAAAAAGATAAGTCTTTTTATCTAAGCCCTAAATTTATGCATTGATGGTGCAGGGCAATCTTAGCTTCGCTACCTTTTGCTTGCCTATCTTGAGCATTCTGTGGTGTGTTTCAGAACTTGAGGAGTGAATTATGCCTACCGCTGTCCGACCTAATCTTCGCGCCAAATCTGTGAGTCGCACTGCAAACCCTAGCAGTCGTGTATCGACTGCTATGCCTGTGCCACTACAGCTTGTTCCGACGCAGCAGCCGTCTCGTAAGCTGGCTTTGCTGCTCAAACTGCGTAAAGTATCAACCCCAACCGCCGTCATGTTGACGCTAGTGATTTTGCCGATCTATGGCTGGAGTGTCTCGACTCAACTGTCTTGGGGAAAACGCTATCAACATTTAGAGCAGCTTCGCCGAGAAGAACGGCATTACCAGACGCAGACAGAAACGCTCAAGCACGACCTGACCCAAAACGCGATGCAAAACTCAGCGGGTCTGGTACCACAAGGGCCAAATAACAATTTGTTTTTGCCCGAAATGCCGTCACGGCCTAACGTCCCTGTGGCGACCACTCCTCCCGTAAAGCCTAATCCAGCCGCTAGCGCTCCGCTGGCCTACTAGATTTATTGAGTTTCTAAACCAATGCGTGTTTCTGCTGCCAACACCGTAAAGTTAAAGTCTCGCCGCGCTGAAATTGCAGCTAGACTCCGCAATACGAGACCCATTAATCTCCCTGGCTACCATCAGCGTTTGGTCTGGGTGTGGCTGCTTTTATTTTTGGGTCAGTTTGGGCTAATTGCTCGGCTGTTTTGGCTTCAGGTCAATCAGGGCGCACAACTGGGGCAGATTGCAAAAGATCAGCGCTCTAGAAAGCTATCACCCAAGTTTGCACGACACCCGATTGTGGATCGCAACGGCAATATTTTGGCAAAAGACGAACCTACGTTTCGCCTGTTTGTGCATCCTATGATGTTCAAGAAAAGCAGGACGGATATGGCAGCGGCGCTTTCGCCCCTTATAAAAATGCCGACCGATGAGCTAGTACGCCTCTTTGAAAGCGGCAAAACGGGCATCCCGGTCATTCGCAACCTATCTGAAGAAACGGCGGCGAACCTGCGCAAACTGGGGCTAGATGGGGTAGAGCTAAACCAAGAATGGAGCCGCACCTACCCTCAAAAAGACCTGATGTCTTCGATTGTGGGCTATGTGGATGGAGAACATTTGGGGCAGGCCGGACTTGAATATAGCCTGCAAACATGGCTGAAGGCGAAACCACCCTCTGAGAAAGTCTCGGAGGATGGCAATGGCTACCTGCTGCCCAATCAGTTTTCGACGCGTCCGCTCAATGCTGATGAACTTAGCCTGAAGCTGACGCTGGATACTCGATTGCAGTGGTCTGCAACAATGGCGCTTCACAAGAAGCTAAAGCAGTACAATGCGGTACGCGGCGCTGTAG